>NZ_CABSXI010000062.1:0-13190 GCF_902481605.1 uncultured Oribacterium sp.
CAGGATAATTCAGCCTATCAAATGACTTTATAGGAATAGGAAAGCAACATCTACGTCCCAAAATCAAACTTATTCCGTACTGATACCGATCTGTACCTTCTCATCCTGTGTCAATGTTCTTCCCGCAAGAATCTTATCCACCTCTGCAGAAACCTCCTCATCGCTCAGGATATGGTACACCGCCGCAGTCATATAGTCCTGAACTCCGGAGTTGTCCGTTGCGGTAATGGTATTAAAGCTCTGATCCACCATAATCACATTTCCCTCCGGCGAGATATGCCCATTGACAAGATAGCGCTTTACAGAAGGGGTGAAGCTCATCATCAGGTGTCCCGTGGCAAAATCCACCACATAGGCCTTTCGCTCCGTATCATTATTTCGAATCAGAAGAAGCAGATTTTCCTTTTCATTATACAGATTTACATCATCAAAGCTTACCGGCGTCTGGGTGAGCGCTTCATCCATATCCAGACTCTTAAGACCGGTCTTACTGCTCCAAGTAAAGGCTGTATTGTTCTGTATACCCTTTAGGATGATTTCCTCCTCTTGATGCTTAAGATTCAGCACCTCCCCCGGAATGTCCTCTAGATGCTGCTTACTTTCCAAATCGTACAGAGAGGCCGTTCCTGAAAAACGGTTAACAAGAAGTATATTGTCGTCTTCGGAAACCAAGATATTCAAGGAAGAATCCGTAATTTCCGGGATAGTATCCAGCAGGCTTAAATCCTCAACGCTATAGATCTTTAAGCCTTCCTTCTTATCCTGCAAATAGATTTTCTTTCCATCATCGGAAAAGCGTAGAGCCGGATAAGCAGAAGGGATTTCCACTGTTTTGGATTCCCGACTTTCCACATTGTAAAGCACCAGTCCGGGATTTCCGGTATCCATTTGCCCAACATAAGCATAGTATTTTCCATCGTTGGACAGGACGTTTTGTTTTGTACTGGTCATCAAGCCGTAAATCACCGTGTTCTCATTGGTGATGGTTTTCCCTGTCTTCCCGTTATCCGTAGAAAGCAGGAAATCCGTCCCGTTAAAGAGAAGCAGCTTGGAGGAATCATTGGAGGATGCAATAATTCTGCCCTGCACCGGCTCCGAGGAAATTCTGGACTTGGTGTCAATAATCTTAATGCTTTGGCCTTCATGGGAATTGGTCAAAATCTTGCTGCCATCCTTTAAGAAGTAGATTTCAGAAGGTGCTATCCCCCCCAGATACAGCCTGTCATCCGTAATCACCTTATCCTTCCAAATGGAGTAAATCCCTGCTTCTCCAAAGCCTGCAACCATGTTTTGTTCTGTATTATACGCAAAATATTTTAAATCCAAGTCACCAAAAGATACTTCATCTACGGTGTCTCCGCTTTCTCCATTGAGAATCAGGATCTTGCCATAGCTGTTTATAGCAATTTTTTCCCCATTCTCACTTTCCACTAAGGGCTTATTCAAGGTAGTTGCAGTGCTGATCTTCTCACTGAAGAGAACTTGATGATCCTCTAAAGAAATCTTTCGAATCTCATCATCCGTTAACAAAATAATAGACTTCCCGTCATTGGAATAAAAGGCGGATTTGTAAGGAAGCATAAAATTGGATCCATCTAAAGAAGTTCTTCCTATCCGATCAATAGTAGAAATAACACTGCCATCCTTAAGGCTTCTCCTTGTCAGCTGATTTTCATCATTGTTGCCTAAAGTGATAAGCACCTCTGAACCATCACTCTTAATATCCGCATACTTTACCGTTTCTTGGATGGAAAATGTACTAAGCTGTTGCCAGGTATTGGCATCAAAAACATAAAAGTCCGCAGAAGTATTGGTAAAGCTTACATAGAAAAACTGTGAATTATCCCCGGAAAAACGCCCCAGCATAGGGACTCCCGGAATCTCCAGCTTTGCCTTCTCCTCTCCGCTTTCTACGTCATAGACAATGATACTATTGTCGAAAGCAGCGGAAACCAAAAGCTTATCATCCTTGGAAAATGTTAAAAGCTTTACCTGTTGGCTATGTCCCGGTAATCTCTTGATAATTTCTCCATTTTCCACCTTGGCAATAGCGGTTTCATCATTTCCTAAACCGAAGGCCACCAGCTTTTCATCATTGCTGAGAGCCATAAAAGTCAACTTGTTTTTTGTAGAAATGGAAGTCAAGGTCGAAGCACCGCTGTGATAAATCACATCATTGAAAATGCTCATCTTCTCAGATTGGAGCTGCGGATACGCTTTCATGCCTTTTCCAATAGGCTTCATCGCTTCCTTCGCCACTAAAGCGGCCTTTAAGTAATCCCCTTCCTTGGCCATATCCTGAGAACTTTTCATCAGGATGCCGGCATTGGATTGCACCGCCTCCTGTCTGGCCTGCTCTGCCTTTTGGTAGGCATTAAACATAAAGATACCAAAGAGCAGGAAGATTGCGCCGGAAAGAGAGGATATGGTCAGAATTAGCCTATTCTTTCTCTCCTTATCCCTCTGCTTAAGGTCTCCAAAGGTACAACCTAAGATGGTTGCCATAATACGGTACTTTTCGGTTTTCAGCAAATGAAGGGCCTGCTTTGTCAGGCTTTGCAGCTTGGCACTGTCCTTCTTCTGAACTTCCTCATAGCCGGGGAAATCCTTTCGCAAAACTTCATCCGGACGGATATCCGCCGCCAGTACATCCGCAAGACTCTGATCCGCCCCTCTTTTTAATTGCTTTAAGGGTGCAGGAAAGGCTTCATCCGGCTCTCCCTCAATCAACACCGGAATAATGCGCTCATCCCCATGAAGCTGTCTAAAAGTACGAATTTCCTTTTCACACCATTCGGAGAGGGGCGTTCTTTTGGAGCAAAGCACAATCAGATAACGACTTTCCGCCAGGGCCTCTTCAATGGAGCTGCTTAGGTCTCTTGCCGCCAGCTCCTCTCTATCTCTGAAGACACGGAAGGTGGTTTTCTTACCGTCCTTATAAAATTCCTTTGGAGGCTTAAAGCTTTCAATCATCTGATGCAGCTGCTTTGCAATACTCTGATCCGGCTCCACATGACGATAACTGATAAAGGCATCAAACTTATATTCCTTTTCCTTAAACTCCTTCGCCGCCTTCTCCATTTCCTCTGCATCATCATCTTTTCTGTAGTTTTGCAGCTTTTCTTCCTCAACGATTGGAGCATTTTGTTCCAATTCTTTTTCCATTCTCTATCCTCATTTCTTTTGATTCTTTTTTTACTTTTGATTCTTTTTATTCTTTTGATTCTTTTTATTCTTCAAGGCTCTACAATTACCCTATTGCTAAATCTAAGCTTTAAAGTCTAATCTTGACGCTGTGACATTAGAGCTCTTCTTCCTCTTTTCGGAAGAGAGTAAAGACAGAGAGCAAGTCATATTCCGGATGACAAATGTCAAACTTCTCCCCGATAATCTCTCCCCAGTCTTCAATTAAGCAGGGGTGGGTCTTTAGATTTTCATCCTTCTTCTCTCCATAGCGGAAGTTCATGGCATAGTAGCTGTTACACCACCTCTTATGCTCCAGCCTGGAAAGAAAATCCAGTAAGGGGTTTTCGGAAAGGTAGCTTCTAAAGCTATGTTGAAACTCTTCTTTTCCCTCATCTCCACCAAGCCTTTGGGCTTCCTGAAGCTTTTTAAACTCTTCCAGCTTTTCCGATAAATATGCTGAAATCTCCTGTTCTGATTTTCCGGAAAGTACTCTACGAATAATTTCCTCTTTGATATCGGCATGTGTGGCAGACTGTCTGGAGGAGTTCTTCTTTACATAAGACAACTCATTCCAAGCTGTCCCTTCTCCCATACCGGCTACTCCCGAGGCCTTATTGTAAGCCTCATTAAACTGCTTTGCCCTATTGTCCAGAGCTTCCCGAATCAATATCTCCCCGGTCATAATCTCCGAAAGATCCCCGAAAACCTTGATCTGCTCCTTGGTTTTGGGAAGCACATGGGTCAAATCTACATTGGAAATATTCCGAAGAACCTTTGGAACCTGCCCGAAGTACCGATTCATCAGCTTAAGCGCCT
The DNA here is from genome assembly GCF_902481605.1 of uncultured Oribacterium sp. Taxonomy (NCBI): domain Bacteria; kingdom Bacillati; phylum Bacillota; class Clostridia; order Lachnospirales; family Lachnospiraceae; genus Oribacterium; species uncultured Oribacterium sp. The sequence goes on from NZ_CABSXI010000062.1 coordinate 4,003, forward strand.
TTAGGCTCTTCACCACATCCTCCTGCATCAGGAAAATAAGACTTGGACTTTCTTCCTTTCCCAGTCCCTTAAGATAATTTTGTAAATTCCTTTGTTCATGGCCTAAGTCTATGCATTCTATCTCCAGAGCTCTTAGCAAGCCTTCCCTTTCCGGAGCGTTTAAATCCAAAAGCTCCTGCATTCTTTGGGAAGCATTTTCCTCTAAAATGCTGATTTTCGGATTTCTCGCTAAGGAAGTGGTGGCATCGTTGGCCAGCTGCTTCAGTAACGGCAGGGTCAAATCATTTACGGAAAAAAGCAATACATGGAGAGGCTTGATGCTGTTCTCTATGGAGTCCACTGTATGGCTATCCTCTGAAATTCCCTCCAGACTTTTTAAAATACTATGCTTCACAGCGGGCTCAGCCAAAAGCATACGTACGGTCAAATCCTTTTGGTTAAAATGCACCGTGTCTATCTTCTTGAGAAGCTCTTCCCCCTTTCTTTCCTCGGAAAGCAGCTCTTCCATATAGCCCACCACCGTATTGGAACTACAGTTGGCATAGCAAGTAATAGGTCTTCTCGGTTTAATGCGCTTAATCACATTGGCATAGAGGGCATAGTTTTCCAAATCATTGTCAGAGCAGAAAAAGATATACTTGGCATGATGGATATGCAAAGCCGAAAAAAGCTCCCTAACTTCATTTTCATCGCAATGCTCAAAATCAATCTGATAGGTGGCAATCCCCTTCTTCTCATATTTGTTTTTCAAACGGTCATCCAAAAAATTCTTGGTAATCAAAGAAATTTTATAGGGCGTCCTCTCCTTCATCAGATTACCAATCAAGGTCTCCCCCATCTCCGTGTTTTCAAAAACCAGTACATGATGCATACTGGCTCTGTTCAGAAGCATATTTTTCGCATGGAGTAAAATGTTGGATATCTGAGTAAAGATGAAGGCAGACGTTAAAATCGGCGCCATCCACTTGGCAAACTCATAAAAAATGCTGGATTTTTCCTCCGCAGAAATGGGAGAAACAAATAAGAACAGCTTGATGGTGCCGTATAAAACCGCGGAAAGAAGCTGTAAAGGATCTGAAATCTTGGCACTGTAATAGCTGTAAAGGGTTTGAAGTCCGAAAATCACGGTAATAACAAACAACGCCAGTACGATTTTCTTTTTATAGTAATTTCTATTTTCCTGCATAGTTCCATCCTTATAAATTAAAATTTGTTTGCTTTTTTTAAGGGTTATTATCGCAATTTTTACAAGAACTTGCAAGGAGTATTGCATAAAAGAGATGGTAAATTAAATATGAAAACGCATTTACACAGGATAGGTCTCAAAGCGAGGCACGCTCTCGCTGACTTCGCCCTTTGTCATAGTGAAGGACTATAATTATATAAGATACGCTTTGATGCAGCATATCCCTGTAAGTGGGGCACGCTTTCGCTAACCTCGCCTCGTAGCGGATACAACTGCTGCCTCCGAGAAAATGAAATAATTATAAAGTCTCTTACCCTCCTCTTTCCTTTCATTATCTTCCTGCTATAATATATTTTACACAATTTAATTTTAAAATTTCTTTTAAGATAGAAATGGAGGTCATTATGAGTTTTAGAAATATTACTGTTGCAGGTGGTGGAGTTTTAGGATCCCAAATTGCTTTTCAAACTGCATTTTCCGGATTTTCCGTAAAGATTTGGCTAAGAAGTGAGGACTCTATCCAGAGAACCAAGCCGAAGCTGGAAAGGCTTTACACGATTTATAAGAACGAGCTGACAGAGGCAAAAAAGAACCTGGGAAAGGGACTGAGCTTCTCCAGAGGTTTGATTCCTGATTCTTCCTCCGTGACAGAGGCGGATATCGACAAGCTTTTGGAAAATGTAGAAAGAGCGCACAAAGAGATCCAGCTTACCACCGATTTCGCCGTTGCCTGCAAAGACGCAGATTTCATTATCGAAAGCATGGCAGAAAATCCCGAGGCAAAGAGGGAATTCTATAAAGCTATCGATCCCTTCCTTTCAGAAAATACCATCATCGCCACAAATTCTTCCAGCATGGTGCCCAGCCAGTTTAGAGACTGCCTCTCCAGACCGGAAAACTATCTGGCTATCCATTTTGCCAACAATATCTGGAAAAGTAATACCGCAGAAATCATGGGACATGACGGCACCTCCAAGGAGGCTTATGAGGCGGTAGCAAACTTCGCTTCAGAAATTAAAATGATTCCCCTTCGTTTACATAAGGAACAGCCCGGTTACATCCTTAACTCCATGCTGATTCCCTTCCTAAGCGCAGGAGAAATGCTTTTGGCTAAGGAAGTGGCAGACCCTGCCACCATTGACCTGACCTGGAGACTGGGTACCGGTTCTCCCCTTGGGCCTTTCCAGATTCTGGATATCGTAGGCTTAAATACCGCTTTAAATATTGTATCCAATAATCCCCAATCCCAGGATCCAAGCAGCGTTCCCGGTAAGATTAAGGCTATTTTAGAAAAGTATGTATCAGAAGGTAAAATCGGTGTGAATGCAGGGGAAGGATTTTATAAGTATAAATAACTTTTGATTTGAAGATTGTTTTGCAAAATTTTAATTCAAAGCTTGTTTTTCAAACTTTTTTAAAGCTTATTTTTCAAATTCTTTTCTCTAAAAAATATAGAAAATAGCTCCGCTTTGGGATATTTTTTCCCCAAAACGAAGCTATTTTTTCTTTATTATATTCTCTCAAGCTCATAAGCCTGATAGGAATCCACCTTACCTCCGTCATACATGGACACCATAATCAAACTGCCGTTTATATCGATAATCCGGCCTTCCGTCTGGCTATATCGTACTAAGACCGGATCTCCAATATAAAATTTCTCCGGCTTTTTTCCGGCAAAAAACCTAGATAGCCGAAAGAGTTTCAGAAGACTATACAGTCCTAATATCTTAAAAAGCAAAACAACAGGAAATGCCACAATCCCAAAAAGTACAGGCAAAAGGGAGATGCCGAATCCTTCCGTACTATCATCGGAAGACAAGGTATTACGCTCATGGACTGATTTTTTCGTCAATGCCTTTTTAAAAGTATCTTTTCCTTTTCCGGACTTTATCTTCTTATACTCCCCGTCCACTTCATAGAAACCGTTTTTTTCACAAAGTTCTCGGTGTACTCGAGGGTTCAGTACATCCTTCAGATACTCCATATCCTCTCCTGAAAATTGCAGTTTCGAAGCCAATGCAGCCCGATCTATAACCGACTTGGATGCCACGCCCTCTAATTCAAGAAGATACTCTGCATTAAGGGAAATCTTTCGATTTACCATGGAATGAAGAAGCATATCCAAGGTATCCTGATCCACAATCCCTTCAAAGCCCAAAATTTCATCCACAGTTATACTTTCTCCATGGTTTAAGGCATAGTCTATCATTTGACAAATCGTTTCCTTTGATACCAGTCCTTCAAAGCTCACAATATCCTCAAAGGGAAATTTCGCTCCTAAAGACATGGCTTTTTTAATCAGCTTTGCATTGACCTCCTGATCCTTACTAAGCTCGGCTATCTCATAAATCTCCCAAGCCTCTCCAATCATTTTCAAAGAAGAAATTCTTTGGCTCAAAGTGGATTTACTCCAGTTTTCAGCCCTTTCATAAAAATCATCCCATTCCATAAGCAGCTACCTTTTTTCGTACAATACAGATATTTTGAAAACCAATCCTTTTTTACGCACAAGTAACGGCAAAGGTTTCTTATTCCACTTTCAGCTCTATTCCCATTTCCAAGGCACGCTCCTGATAGACTTCATTAATCTCCGAAGTCACCACCAGTCGCTTCTTAGCATATTTTCCGCCAAAGCGATTTGCTACCGTATCCAGCTCATATAAGGCATGCAAACACTGCTGGGGAGAAAGCTTTCCGCTCTTGCAGGAAATAAAGCTGGGGATATAGCCCTGAAGAGACAGGACATCGATTTCATTTAACACATCAATTCCGGCAGGGCCTTCCAGCACCCCATCCCAATCCAGATGTACTCCTACCCGACACTCATCACTACGCCCCTTTTCCTGCAAATAGGTATAGAGCTCCAAAATGCTGCCTCCATCCCAAAGATATCCCTTAATGGCCTTGTTTTTAAAGCGAAATTGGTATTTCCCCTCGGAATGTTTAAGGTCAAGAATCGTTCCTGTCCGAGCCAAATCTTCCATGATTTGATAAAACTTATGGGCTGACTTTAATTTGTTGGAAGAATCCGCCAATGCCTTCAGCACCGTACTTTCTTTTCGATACACTCGGCCTTCATCATCAGGGTTCATGTTTTCTCTTAAAAATTCGGAAAAAGGATTCCAATGCTCCGAATGAAGCTTCATCACCTTCCGGATTTTTAAGATATCCTCTCGACTCTCCTCGTCCGGAACATCTTTAATATCCTTTTGTAATTTGTAGTTAATGACACCTCCATGCATCTCAATCAGCTTGTCCAGAGTCATAGGAACAGGTCGTTTGGTCGCAATGCCACTGATGCCTTTATGTTGTTTATCATTTAGGAACTCAAGATTGGGCTCATAAGCATTTCCCTCATCATTCTGTTTATCTCTGTTGAAATGCTCTTCCTTCGCCTCGTTGCAATGCAATGATTCCGCATTCAATTCATAAAGCTTTCCTTTGAAAATGTCGTACATGTGCATAGGTGTTTCATATTCCCGGGACAGCATCCCAAAGGCCACAAGCATCAGGCTTTCTCCCCCGGTAATGTCGAAAAAGAGCTTGGCTTTTTTGCTAAGCTCCAGCTCGATTTCCTTTCGCATAGTTTCCAAAACCGACTGCAAATTGCTTCTAGATAAGGGCAGGAAGACAATACTTTCCACAGCACAGTATTTTCTCAGAAAATTCTCCGTCTTTTCCTTCTGAGAAATAATGTCCTCATGATTTCCGAAAAACACCAGCTTATCCACCTGAAAATTCATTGCGGTAATGACATTTTCAATAGGCTCCCGGCTAAGAAATTCAAAAACAACTACCATGCTGTCGCTCCTTATGCTTATATTTCTATTCCATTATTTCTCTGGCCTTTGGAAGCAAATCTCCCCTTGCTTTTTCCTCGATATCCTCCCGTTCATCATAGGCATCATAGGGTGCCATAGGGTCATGAGGCTTTTGCTTCTTTAAGGAGTTACAAATCTGATCCTTATGCCGAAAAGCAAAGTCCAAATCATCTGTCCAGCCGGTATGTCCGCTAATGATTTTCGGAGAAAGCCCTCTCTCCTTCAAGAGCTTTTCCAGCTTTACAAGGGACTTTTTCGCCAGTTCATTGTCCTCGGCCAATGAATTTAAAAAGCTATAGCCTCCATCCGGCCCAAACCAAATGGTATCTCCCGTGAAAAGATAGGCATCATCAATGAGATACACCAGATGGCCGAAGGTATGTCCCGGCACCATAATAGCCTCCACTTTGATATCATCAATATAGAAAACTTCCCCGTCTTTCAGGAGCCTTTTCTCATTGTCCGTCTTCACCATAGGAAGCTTATAATGCCCAAATAAGACTCTTCGACGAGCCTCTCCGGTCAAATATTTATTTTCCGTCTCTCCAAGGTAGAGCTTGGCATTCCGAAAAAGCCCTGCACTATCCCTTTCCACCGCTCCCACATGATCCGTATCCAAATGGGTCAGCAGAATATGCTGAATGGAAGCAGCCTCTATGTCCAGCCAACTCATCTTCTCCGCCAGCCGCTCATAGTTATAGCCCGCATCAATCATGATGGTCTTGCCATTTTTCGTATAGAAAAAGACATTTGCCACCCATTCTCGGACCGCACTTACTCTTTCATCAATACGCCCGGTGTTTAAGGGCTTGAAAATTTCCTTTCCCCGATAGGAAAATGACATCAATACCTTCTGAAATTTAGAAGCAAATTTCGACATAGGATACCTCCTATTCTCTTACGACTATAGCACCGAAAAAAGAAGCGGTTAGAAGTCAGTTAATAAAAAACGATAGCAAACACATTCTAAAATTTTTCTACAATATTCCTATCATCTAACAAGCCTTAATAGAAAATATTCACTTTATGTAAGGCGTGATTTCATATTTTTTACAAGATCCCATAAGTCCCTATCTAAAACAAAAGGCTCTGAAAATGCATTAATTACAATTCCTGATAGGTTTTGTTCATGATTGGTTGCCAGCGTAATGACATCTAAAAAATGCTGCTGTATCTTGGAGAGCTGATTTCCATACTCTCCCATAGCTTCCGGATTTGAAAAAACAGGAAAAAATAGATCTTCATCGTATTTTAAAATATCCGGTTTGAACTTACACTGATCCTGTGTTTTAAATGTATTTCCAACAATACTTTGAGGCTCTGCCTCGGATTGTTCTAATAAATCCTTCATTCGAGATTCATCTGTATCACTCATAACAAAATCACCAGGAATCCAGACATAGCTATCTCTTAATATTTCTAATATATCCAAAAAATGATCTTGATTCTTTTCACGATTAAAGTTGTAAATCGAAGACTCTAACATCGTTCCATCTTCCAAATCCTCCGCGGTAATCTTTTGGCTGGGATTCATATTGGAACAAAGTGCAATACCTCCATTTTCATCCTCGTGAATAAAGAAAGCTATTTTTTCTCCTACATGATAGGAAAAATTTTGTTCTGGCTCATTAAGTAGTGTCCCTATAATTTGATTCTCCATAAGTCCCTCTATCCGAACCCAACAAGCTTCCGGCTTATTCCCTACTTTAAGTAGATACACCAGCACATCATCAGGATATTCAGGGCTTCTAAATGCATCTAATACTTTCATTTTTCGCGATTCTTCAATGTCCTCTTCTACAGCATAGTCATCCAAGATACCTATTTGAAAAGCAAATCTTTTCCTAAGTTCGCCGTTCCTATCCTCCAAAAAACATATATTTTCATCTTTGATAGCTCCAATTCGAATTTTAGAAGATATATCCGTTCTTGGCTCAAAAATATGGACTTCCTCAGCATCTTTAGATGATAGAGCAAGAACTTCCAAGCTTAGGCCGGCTTCATGGTCTATATACCCATAGCAGAGAATAAAATTGGCTAAATCCACTCCCGGATACTCTTCCACTACTTTTCTCAATTTATCATTCATGGAAACAAGCCAAAAATTATCTCTTATCTTTCTAAAATCTATATTATTGGCACGCATACAGCCCCTCCTCTACACTGATTCCTCATTTTGCAATCCACAACAGGTAACTTTGCAAAGGGCTCCATCCCGAAGCAAAAAGACAACTCTGGCTTTGGCTTTCTCTCCAATCTTGTCATACAGTCTTCCGGCACTCATGGACTCTCCCTTCACCGTATAAGGGCTGTTGCCACATAACCAATCTTTCCAAGGCCTTTTATCTTCACCAAAATAGCCTCGGAATCGAATTGATTCTCCGGTTCCTTCTCCAGCTTTAGCTTCATGCCCTCCTTCAAAAACTCCGTACCAAAATAATGATTGCATCCCGTAATTGTAAAATACATCTCTTCCATGGCAACTACCATCCTTTCTATTTCAGCAATGGGTATTTAAGCTTTGCTTACTCTAAAATGTATTTTACGCAGGATAGAGTCCGTTAAAACTGCCTAGATGATTATACATACTCTTTCATATAACAATGCAGCAAAAAACTATTGGAAATGATTAACTACTTTTCTTTCTTTGCTCGTCTTTCTTTAAGAATCGCTTCTACTTCTTCTTTTGTCAAACGTTGTATTCCAATCTTTTCTTCTTGCCATGCTCTATAGCGTTCTTTTAAGCCCTCTTTGTGCTCCTTCTTTGTCATTTTATCACCTATATTATAAAAAATGCCTCGTCTTAATAGCTCCTACATAACCCTTAGTAATCACATTGACAAAAAGCAATTATCTACTAATGCATTGTTGACTTAAAAATCACTCCTTTTTCTTTGGTTCTATACCTGCTTGTTTTGTATACTCCACCATATACGCAGAAAGAACGCTTGATTGCGATACGCCATTACTTTCGCAGGCCTCTCGAAAAGCTGCTATTATTGTATCATACGTTCTAAAGGTATACGTCTTAAGACCTACTTTTTCTGCCATTTAATTTGCACAGAATACTTATCTTTATTTTCCATATTTTTCCCATAAATTTCAATTAACTGTTTCAATGATTGAAAATAAGTGTTTGCTTTTTTTCCATATCCTGCAACATATCCTATATTTTTTTATTTGTTTCGTTGTTAAACATAATATCACCTTTCCTTTTTATTAAGAATAGCACAGTTTTAATTTTTTTGTCAAGCGTTATTGGTTCACTTCGTACAGTTTCATTTCATCAATGAATAATGATTTCTTTATATTCTTATTTTGTTGATATTCCCAGTCATATACAGTCTTAGGATAGGTAACTGTAAGTTCCTTCCTAGCACGTGTAATTGCAACATAGCAGAGCCTTCTTTCTTCCTCAAGGACTTCTGAAAGATATTTTGTAATCTCATTTTCATCCATCTGTTTAATTAGATGTGGAAACTGTTTAGGAAGGACGAACTTCGGAAAATGTTTTTCGTCAAATCCTAAAAGATAGACAATGTCAAATTCAAGGCCCTTTGCTGAATGAAAGGTAAGCATCTGTACAGCATCTTCAGGAGGCTCGTTTGTAAGATGTTCCATGATTTCTATAATAAATTCATCTGTATTCTCCCAGTTGCCAGGCATTTCTGACACGCTTCTCAAAAAAATGTCTATCGTGCTGTTTTCATTGTAAAGATTAACAATTGCTCCAAGATAATCTGTCATTACCTTTTTTTTATTTTGATACATATTGACTATATCGCACATATTTCTGATTGTATTTATTAAAGTGACAACGTTACCTTTGTTGATTACGGGATGTATTTTTTTGAAGTTCAGCAAATTAGTTCCAATAAATTCACATTTCTGCTGAACAGTCAAATTTGAGGATATTTCATTTCTTAGATTTAAGGTTTTAAGCATACTAATTCCTTTTTCTCTTGAAGTCTTCAAAATATTTTTTTTGAGCGTTCTTGAAAAAACTCCTACAAATCTTGAAAGCATTTCAAAAAATTCATCCTCGGAGCAGGTTCCGTCAATCACTTTAAAAATAAGAAGGATATGCTCGATAGGATAACTTTCAAGAAGACTTCCTGATTTATATTCATAAGGTATTCCAAATGTTTCAAAAACTTTTTGAAGAGCAGATATTTCGTAGT
>NZ_CABSXI010000063.1:0-13180 GCF_902481605.1 uncultured Oribacterium sp.
ATCTGCCCCGTCTTCTACAGCACATTTGGCTTCAAAGGCTTTTGCTCTCTTGGACATGGCCCCAAGAGGAAATCCCACCACGGAACAAACCTTAACATCACTTCCTGCTAAAGATTTTTTTACCAAAGGAACATAAACACTGTTCACGCAAACAGAGGCGAAGCCATGCTCTCTAGCCTCTTGACAATAGCGGACTACCACATCCTTCCCCGCCTCCGGCTTTAACATAGTATGATCAATCTTTTTCGCAATATCCATCGAATCCTCCTAATTTATCATTCTTATATGCTCAACATTGTAAATATGTAGTTCATTATAACAAAAAATCAGGTAGTGTGAACAATAACACACTACCTGGTTTTATAGTTCTGCATAAAGCTTGTTATTTCCGTCCATGCCATCTTGGAATAAGGGGCAATCTGAGCCCGTCTGTACTTAGTGAAAGCAAGTGAAATGTAGCTTGAACTTAGTACAGCTACGAGGCGAAGTTAGCGAGAGCGTGCCCCTGTTTCAAGGTGGCATGGAAGGAAATGCTAAGATATTTATCAGAACTCCCTACGCCTGCTCTCTGATTTTGTTCTGCGCCACCGTCAGCATCAGCTTGATTCTGTTCAGCTGATTTACCTCGGAAGCTCCTGCATCATAGTCCACTGCAATGATATTGGCACCGGGGTTATGACGCTTTAATTCCTTGATTACACCCTTACCTACGATGTGGTTGGGGAGGCAGCCAAAGGGCTGGGTACAAACAATATTGTCCACACCCTCATCAATCAGCTCCAGCATTTCTCCGGTTAAAAACCATCCTTCACCGGTCTGATTTCCTAAGGAAACATACTGTCTTGCCTTGACCGCCAGTTCTCGTATATCTCCGGGAGCAGTGAAGTGCTTGGACTTTTCCAGTTCCTTTCTTGCGGTCTTTCGGAAGGATTCCAAAAGGCTGATGGCAATATTACAGAAGGTCTTTCCTTTCCAGGAAGCGCCCAGATTCTCATACTTAAAGTTCTGGTTATAGAAACAGTAGAGCAAGAAGTCCATAAGATCCGGCATTACCGCCTCAGCCCCTTCCTTTTCCAAAAGCTCTACAATATGGTTATTGGCAAGAGGAGAGAACTTTACCAGAATTTCTCCCACAATACCAACCTTTGGCTTCTTTAAATTTGTGTTCATGGGCAGGGAATCAAAATCTCTAATAATACCCTTTACGTTTTTTCCAAACTCCAGGAAAGGAATATTTTTCTTGGAAAGACTTTCCTGACAGATCTTCTTCCACTTTTGGTGTAAAGCCTCTGCGGAACCCTCCTGCAACTCGTAGGGACGGGTGCTGTAAAGAAGACGCATAAAAAGGTCTCCGTAAACAATTCCCTGCATTGCCTTAGTGAGAAGCGGAATGGTCATGGTAAAGCCGGGAGTAGATTCCATACCGTTGGCATTTAAGGAAATAACCGGAATCTGTCCCATGCCCGCCTTGTCCAAAGCTCTACGGATAAAGCCGATATAGTTGGAGGCACGACAGCCTCCTCCGGTCTGGGACATAATAACCGCTGTCTTTTCCAAATCGTACTTTCCGGAAAGTAGAGCCTCCATAACCTGTCCTACCACGATAATGGAGGGGTAGCAGGAGTCGTTGTTTACATACTGTAGTCCGGTATCGATGGCGGAACGGTTGTCATTGTCCAAAACCACCAGATTATAGCCCTCGGAACGAATGGCCGGCTCAATCAGCTCAAAGTGAAGAGGGGACATCTGAGGACAGAGGATGGTATAGCCCTCCTTCTTCATATCCTTGGTAAAGAGGGTTCTCTTATAGCTTTCGGAACGAAGGGTTCTCTTATAATTCTTTTCAGCTCTCACACGGATAGCCGCAAGGAGAGAACGAATACGGATTCTGGCTGCTCCCAGGTTATTTACCTCGTCAATCTTTAATACGGTGAAAATCTTATCGGAGCCGTTCAAAATATCCTTGGCCTGATCTACCGTCACCGCATCCAATCCGCAACCGAAGGAGTTTAACTGGATAAAGTCCAGATTTTCCTGGGCCTTGACAAAGGCTGCGGCCTTATAGAGACGGGAATGATACATCCACTGATCCGTAACAATGATGGGACGTTTTACCTCTGCCAAATGGGAGATGGAGTCCTCCGTTAAAACCGCAAAGTTAAAGGAGGTAATCAGCTCAGGAATACCGTGATGAATTTCAGGATCGGCATGGTAGGGACGACCGGCCAAGACAATGCCTCGATTACCGGTTTTTTCCATCCACATCAGGGTCTCTTCACCCTTCTCCTCAATGTCCTTTCGGGACTGTAAAAGCTCTTCCCAAGCCAGGTGAGCGGCTTCACGAATTTCCTTTTCCGTAAAGTTCCACTCTTTAAACTTTTCTCCGATTTTTTCCAGAGTCCAGTCTCCGGCAGGCTTGATGGAGTCCTGAATATCCTTGGGGTGAACAAAGACCTTGCAAAGCTGGTCCGTTAAAATCTTTTCATTGGTGAAGGCCAGGAAGGGCTTCATAAAGAGAATGCTCTTTTCCTCCAGATTCTCCACATTGTTCTTGATATTTTCCGCATAGGAGGTAACCATGGGGCAGTTGTAATGGTTTCCCGCATCCGGTGTTTCATTTCGCTCATAAGGAATACAGGGATAGAAAATGAACTTCTGATCCTTGGCGATTAGCCATTCAATATGTCCGTGTACCAGCTTGGCAGGGTAACATTCGGACTCGGAAGGAATGGATTCGATACCCATTTCATAAAGCTTTTTGTTGGAAGAGGGGGAAAGCACGGTTCTAAAGCCAAGCTCCTTAAAGAAAATAGCCCAGAAGGGGTAATTTTCATACATATTCAGGACACGGGGAATGCCCACCTCTCCACGCTTAGCTTCTTCTATACTTAATGGCTCATAGCCGAAGATTCTCTTAATCTTGTACTTAAAGAGGTTTGGCACTTCGGATTTTGCCTTTGGCTTTCCTGCACCTCTTTCACAACGGTTTCCGGAGATAAAGCTTCTTCCTCCGCCGAAGTTACTGATGGTCAGTACGCACTTATTGCTGCAAAGCTGGCAACGGCCCATGGTGGTTTCGTATTCCAGATTTACAATCTTATCTAATGGAAGCATAGCGGTCTTTTTGTAGCCGCTGGCATCTAAAAATTCCTTATCCGCTTCTCCGGCCAGAATTTCATTTTCCAGCTTGTCGGTTTCAATGCTGTAACGTTCTCTGGCAATCAGGGCTGCACCGAAGGCACCCATAATGCCGGCAATGTCCGGACGGGTTACATTTTGTCCCAGAATCTGCTCTAAGGCTCTGAGAACGGCATTATTATAGAAGGTTCCACCCTGAACCACGATATGCTTACCAAGCTCCTTGGGATTGGTAACCTTAATAACCTTGTATAAAGCATTCTTTACTACGGAGTAGGCAAGACCTGCGGAAATATCCGCTACGGTAGCGCCCTCCTTCTGAGCCTGCTTTACATTGGAATTCATAAATACGGTACAACGGGAACCTAAATCCGTAGGCGTCTCCGCGAAAAGTGCCTCCTGGGAGAAGTCAATGACGTTATAGCCTAAGGATTTTGCAAAGGTCTCCAGGAAAGAACCGCAACCGGAGGAGCAGGCTTCATTTAACTGCACATTATCCACGGTACCGTCCTTAATATGAATACACTTCATGTCCTGTCCGCCGATGTCCAAGATACAATCCACATCCGGCTCAAAGAAGGATGCGGCATAGTAGTGGGCAATGGTTTCCACCTCTCCCTCGTCCAGCTGGAAGGCGGACTTTAAGAGAGCTTCTCCATAACCGGTAGAGCAGGAGTAGCTGATTTCCGCACCCTCCGGAAGTTTTTCTTTGATTTCCTTCATGGCTCTGATGGCAGTGGCAATGGGGGAACCTTCATTTCCGGAGTAAAAGGTATAAAGCAGTTCACCCTCTTCGGAAATCAAAGCCACCTTGGTGGTAGTGGAACCTGCATCAATTCCCAAGAAGATTTTTCCCTTATAGTTGGATAAGTCTCCTGTAGGCACCTTGGCCTTATCATGACGAGCGATGAAGCTTTGGTAATCCTCTTCTTTTTCAAAGAGACAGTCCATACGTTTAATCTCGCTGTCCATTTCAATGCCGGCACGAAGACTCTTGACCAGGCTTGCCAGAGGAACTTCTTTTGCATTTTCTTCTATACTTAAGGCAGAACCCATGGCGGCAAAGAGGTGAGAATTATCAGGATTGATAATGGCATCTCCCTCCAGCTTTAGAGTACGGATAAAACTGTTTCTTAATTCCGACATAAAGTGGAGCGGGCCTCCTAAGAAGGCAACATTTCCACGGATAGGCTTTCCCTGGGCCAAACCGGAAATGGTCTGATTACATACGGCCTGGAAAATGGAGGCAGCCAAATCTTCTCTGGCAGCGCCTTCATTGATTAGAGGCTGAATATCCGTCTTCGCAAAAACACCGCAGCGGGCTGCGATGGGATAAATCATCTGAAAATTCTTGGCCAATTCATTAAGGCCGGAGGCATCCGTATCCAAAAGAGAAGCCATCTGGTCAATAAAGGAACCGGTACCGCCTGCGCAAATACCGTTCATTCTTTGGTCAATACCGCCCTTGAAGTAGATGATCTTGGCATCCTCTCCCCCAAGCTCGATGGCTACATCCGTCTTAGGATAGAACTCCTTTAAGGAATTTGCCACAGCCACAACCTCCTGACAGAAGGGCTGGCCCATGTGCTTAGCCAAACTCAATCCGCCGGAACCGGTGACCATGCAAGTCAGACTGCAATCTCCCAGTGCTTCCTTTGCTTCCTCCAGTAAATCCGCCAATGTTTCCTGTATATTGGCAAAGTGTCTTCGATAGTCTGAAAAGAGAAGGTTCTTCTCTTGGTCTAAAATGGCGACTTTCACCGTTGTAGAACCGATATCTATTCCCAGTCTATAAGTTCCTGTCATAAATTCACCCTTTTCTATACTTTCTAAGCAAGCTTGTAAAAATCTGCCTTTCTCCCATAGGAAAAAGTTCAAGGATTTACTCTAACACAAAGGGAGGGGGGCAACAATAAAGCCTTTCTAAAAAAATAATAAAAAGAGCTGTGCTTAATAGAATTTTAATAAAAACCATAAGACAATCCTAATTTCATCTTGAAAAAGCCGGGGGAGACAAGTATACTCATGCGGTGCAAGAAGATAGTAAAAGACAACAGTGGAAGAGCGGGAAAAAAGAAATTTGCTCAGCTTGAAAGCGAATCAAAGAAAGGTAGTGAGAATGAATATCTTGGACCGTTTAAATAGAAAGTTCGGACGCTTCGCCATTCCGAATTTAATGCAGTATATTTGTGTGATTTACGGAATAGGCTTTATGATTCAGGTGGTGGCACCGGAAATTTACTATTATTATATGGATTTGGATCCGGAAGCAATTCTCCATGGACATATCTGGCGGATTTTTACATTTTTGTTCTACTTTCCGGCAGGGGGAGGATTTTCCGGCGTGTTTTGGGCCATTATCGGTATTATGGTGTACTATAATATCGGAAAAACGCTGGAATTTCTCTGGGGGAGCTTCCGCTATACGTTTTTTATTGCCTCCGGCATCATCCTTTATAATGTGGTAGGTATACTGATTTATCTGTTTACCGGCGTGTCTTTACAGTTAAATCCCACCTACATGAGCTTCAGTATTTTCTTGGCCTATGCTTTAAGTTTGCCGGATACTATGTTTTACATTTACTTCCTTTTTCCGATTAAGGCCAAGTACCTGGCGGGAATAGAAACGGCGTTGTATTTCTTTTTCTTTTTGACCAGTCCAAATATGGGAGAGAGGGTTTCTATTCTCCTGTCTTTTGCCAATGTTTTGTTGTTCTTCCTCTTGCAGAATCAGGGAAACAATAAAAATATCTTTCACATTAATCGTTATCGATAGGCTTACGTTTTTTGCAAAACTTGTCGATGTGATAGAGTAGAGTCTGAAAATGAGTGGAAAATAGTGAGTGAGTAAAGGAGAAAAAAATGAGAAGAACGAAGATTGTATGTACCATGGGACCCAATGAAAATGATTATGAGCTGTTGCTTAAGCTGGCAAAGACCATGGATGTGGCTCGTTTTAACTTTTCCCATGGAAACCATGAGGAGCATTTGAGCAGATTGGAAATGCTTCGGAAGGCCAGAAAAGAAGTGGGAAGACCTATTGCCGCTCTTTTGGATACCAAGGGACCGGAAATCCGTACCGGTGTTTTGGAGGGAGGCAATAAGATTACCCTTCAAGAGGGAGATGAGATTACCCTGACCACCGAGGAAGTCGTTGGCACAAAGCAGAAAATTTATATCAACTACGAGCACCTTCATGAAGATGTAAAGCCCGGAAATGTGATTTTGATCGATGATGGTTTAATCGGGTTAGAGGTACTTTCCGTTAACGGACAGGAAATTCATTGTAAGGTAACCAACGGAGGAGAGCTTGGGGAAAGAAAGGGTGTGAATGTACCTAATGTTCCGATTCAGCTTCCTTCCATCACGGAGAAGGACATCGAGGATATTCGCTTTGGTATTTCCGAAGAGTTTGATTTCATTGCCGCTTCCTTTGTACGTTCCGCAGATGCCATTCGGCAGATTCGTGCATTGCTGGATGAAGCAGGATCTCAGATGAAGATTATCGCTAAGATTGAGTCCCAGGAGGGATTGGATAATCTGGATTCCATCATTGATGAGGCAGACGGAATCATGGTGGCAAGAGGAGACTTGGGCGTAGAAGTGGAAGCTCGCCGTCTTCCTCATTTGCAGAAGGAGATTATCGAAAAATGTAATTTCCATGGAAAGCTGGTTATTACGGCAACCCAGATGCTGGATTCCATGATCAGAAATCCAAGACCTACCAGAGCGGAGGTTACCGACGTAGCCAATGCGGTAAACAACGGTACGGATGCTGTAATGCTCTCCGGAGAAACCGCTAACGGTAAGTACCCTGTAGAGGCTGCGGAGACCATGGCTTCCATCGTGGAATATTCCGAGCAGTTCTTGGATTACAAGCAGTTTAAGACAAGACTTGTGGAGAGAACCGTATATGAAAGCATTGGAAATGCGGTTTGCGCGGCTTCCGTAACCACCGCTCACGAGCTTCATGCCAAGGCTATTGTGGCGCCTACACTTACCGGTATTACCGCTTCCATGATTGCAAAATATCGTCCCAGAACTCATATCTTCGCCCTTTCTCCCAGTCAGGTAACCACCAGACAGATGATGCTGTACTGGGGAGTAACTCCGGTTTGGGCAAGACGTGCGGAAACCACCGACGAGTTGTTTGAAAGTTCTTTAGAAGAGCTGAAGAGCATGGGCTATGTAGATTCCGGAGACCTTTGTATCATTACTGCAGGAGTGCTCAATCGTCTCTTAAAGCAGCAGGTTGCCAACAGCACCAATATTATGCGAGTTATGGTTGTTCCTAAATAAGATTTCACAGGATTCTCACTTGAAAAGTCCCTTCCTTATGTTTAAGATAGGAAGGGACTTTTTTTATTTTTAATGAGTATCTCATTTTTCGAAATTGATAAAGTAGGATGTATGGAGTAGGAGAAAAGATGAAAAATGCGTATGTAAGTAAAGAACAAGTGGAAGCAATCGCCAAGGAATATCCCACACCTTTTTATCTGTATGACGAAAAGGGAATTCGGGATACTGCCCGAAAGCTGTATAAGGCCTTCTCCTGGAATCCGGGCTTTAAAGAGTACTTTGCCATTAAGGCAACCCCCAATACTGCTATTTTACGGATTTTAAAGGAAGAAGGTTGCGGGGTAGACTGCTCCTCTAAAGTGGAATTGACCATGGCCGAGGCTTGTGGTTTCAAAGGACAAGAAATTATGTTTTCCTCCAACGACACTCCGGAAGAGGAATATATCTTTGCCAAGGAGCTGGGAGGAATCATTAACTTGGATGATTTTTCCAATATTGCGGAAGTGGAAGAAACCCTGGGAACCCTGCCCAAAACCATGAGTTTGCGTTTTAATCCCGGAGGCTATTTTAAAATTGCCAATACTATTATGGATAATCCGGAAGAAGCCAAGTTCGGCATGACAGAGGCTCAGATTCTGGAGGGCTATAAAATTTTAAAGGAAAAGGGTGTAGAACATTTCGGAATCCATGCTTTTCTTGCCTCCAATACTGTAAGCAATGAGTATTACCCGGTTTTGGCAAGACAGCTTTTTCAGTTGGTGGTACGGATTAAGAAGGAGCTTGGGATTTCTCTGGATTTTGTCAATCTTTCCGGAGGAATCGGCATTCCCTATCGTCCGGAGCAGGAACCCAATGACATTCTCCTGATCGGACAGGGCGTTAAGGAGGTTTTTGAAGAAATTTTAGTACCGAACGGTCTTGGACATATCCGCCTTTGCACGGAGCTGGGACGTTTTATGCTGGCACCCTACGGGGCTTTGATTACCAAGGTGATTCATTTTAAGGAGACCTACAGACACTATGCAGGGGTGGATGCCTGTGCGGCAAATCTGATGCGTCCTGCCATGTATGATGCTTATCATCATATTACGGTGCTGGGAAAAGAAGAGGAAAAAGAGACGAAGACCTATGATGTAGTCGGTTCTCTTTGTGAAAATAATGATAAGTTTGCGAAAAACAGAGAGTTGCCGGTACTGGAAAAGGGAGACTACCTTTTCTTCCACGATGCGGGAGCCCACGGTTTTGCCATGGGATACAATTACAACGGAAAGCTTTGGTGTGCAGAGCTTCTCTTGAAAGAAGACGGTACAGTAAAGTATATCAGAAGAGCCCAGAGGGATACGGATTATTTTGCCACCCTGGATATTGATGAGGATTTTCAGAAGTATTTACAGAACAGAAAGTAGGAATTATGGCATTGAAGAAAAAAGCTGTAACAGGAATGAAGGATATTTTACCGGAGGAGATGGCCATCCGGCAGAGAATTCTTTCCGCAATCAGACGGGTTTACGGACGCTTCGGCTTTACGGAGATTGAAACCCCCATCGTAGAGCATTTGGAAAATCTTCTCAGTAAGCAGGGAGGAGACAATGAAAAGCTGATTTTTAAGGTGGAGAAGCGAGGGGAGAAGCTGAAGGAAGCCATTGAGAAGGGGGATTTTGAGGCCCTTTCCGATGCAGGGCTTCGGTATGACTTGACCCTGCCTCTTTCCCGTTTTTATGCGGAGAATCAGGCGAAGCTTCCCAGTCCCTTTAAGGCCTTACAGATTGGACCTGTATTCAGGGCTGATCGTCCTCAAAAGGGAAGATTTCGGGAGTTTTGGCAATGCGATATTGATATTTTCGGAGATTCCTCCTTTCTTTCGGAGATAGATTTGCTTTTGGCTATGGGAACCCTGTTACAGGAAATCGGTTTTGGAGAACAGTATCCCTTCTATATCGTGGTAAATGACAGAGAAATTCTGAAAGCAATGCAACGCTATGCAGGATTTCCGGAGGGGGATTTTGAACAGATTTCCATTATCCTGGATAAGGAAGATAAGATTGGAAGAGACGGGGTAAAGGGGGAACTGGCAGGTCTTGGCTATTCCGAGGAGCAGATTTCCCGCTATACCGAGCTTTTGGATCAGGTTTCCGGAAAGAAGGAAGACCTCCTTTCTCTTGGGGAAAAGCTAAAGGATGTTTTAGAGGAAGGTATTTGCCAAAACCTTTATAAGATTATGGATTTGGTGGAAATCTCCGGAAAGGGAAAGATTCCTCTTCGTTTTGATCCCAGTCTTGTGCGAGGCATGGGCTATTATACCGGGCCGATTTTCGAAGTGCGTTCCACATTATTTTCCGGCTCTATCGGCGGAGGCGGTCGTTATGACAAGATGGTAGGAAAGTTTACCGGTATCGATACCCCTGCAGTGGGATTTTCCATCGGCTTTGAGCGAATCATCACCATTCTTATGGAAGGGGAGGCTTCGGAAGTTAGGGCGGAAAAGAAGGCGATTCTTCTGGAGAAGGATTTAGAGGAAGAAGAATTGAAGAAGGCCTTACTGGATGCCATGGAGAGAAGAGCAAAGGGAGAAGTGGTACTGCTTTCCCAAATGAATAAAAATAAGAAATTCCAGAAGGAGCAGCTGAGCAAGGAAGGCTACAGCGAGTTTATAGAATATTTTTCAAAAGCTTAAATAGGAAAATGGAGTTAAGATCTTTAGGAAATGGGACATTTCTGGAAGCGAATCCGCTAAGCTGTTGCAAGAAAAGATTGAGAGGGTAAAGTTATGGCTGAGTCAATGAGAGGTTTACACAGAACCGCAAGATGCGGAGAATTGGGAGAGGAGTATATCGGAAAAACGGTCTGCATGATGGGCTGGGTACAGAAGTCCAGAAATAAGGGAGGTCTTATTTTTACAGACCTTAGAGACCGTTCCGGAATCCTACAGATTCTTTTTGAGGAAAGTGAATGCGGTGCAGAGGTTTTTGAAAAGGCCTCCAAGCTAAGAGCGGAGTTTGTTATTGCGGTAGAAGGAGAGCTTCGAAGCAGAGGAAAGGATGCCAATGCCAGCCTTGCTACCGGAGCTGTGGAGCTGGTAGCAAAAAGCTTGAGAATCCTGGCAGAGGCGGAGACTCCTCCCTTCCCCATTGAAGAAGACAGCAAGACCAAGGAAGACTTACGCTTAAAGTACCGTTATCTGGATTTGAGAAGACCGGATTTGGCGAAGAGAATTATGACACGGGCCAGACTTTCCCAGCTGATTCGTGCCTTTTTGTCCCAGGAAGGATTCTTGGAGATTGAAACACCTACATTGATTAAGTCCACCCCTGAGGGAGCCAGAGACTTCCTGGTGCCATCTCGCCTGCATCAGGGTTCCTTCTATGCCCTGCCCCAGTCTCCTCAGCTTTTAAAGCAGCTCTTAATGGTTTCCGGTATGGATCGTTATTTCCAGCTGGCAAGATGCTATCGTGATGAGGATTTAAGAGCGGACCGTCAGCCTGAGTTTACCCAGGTGGATATGGAGCTGTCTTTCGTGGATATGGAAGACGTGTTGGAAGTGAACGAGAGACTTTTACAGTATATTTTCAAGGAAATCTGTCAGGTGGACATTTCTCTTCCTTTACAGAGAATGACCTGGATTGATGCTATGGAAAATTACGGTTCCGATAAGCCGGATCTTCGTTTTGACCTGCCGTTACTGGAGTGTACCGAGGCGGTACGGGGTTGCGGCTTCTCCGTATTCAGCCAGTGCGTGGAAAATGGCGGTAAGGTCAAGGGTATTCTTTTAAAGGGACAGGCCTCCATGCCCAGAAAGAAGATTGACAGCTATGTGGAGCTGGTAAAGGGCTATCAGGCAAAGGGCTTGGCCTGGTTCGGCTATGCAGAGGACGGCTCCGTAAAGTCTTCCTTTGCCAAGTTTATGTCCGAGGAGGATATAAAGAGATTAACAGAGGCTACAGGCTTAGAGCAGGGAGATCTTCTCTTCTTGGTATCCGATGAGAAGAAGCAGGTGGTATGGAACAGCCTTGGAGCTTTACGTCTTGCTTTAGGAAAGGATTTGGACTTAATTCAGAAGGGACAGTGGAAGTTCCTCTGGGTTACCGAGTTCCCCATGTTTGAATATTCCGAGGAATTGGGAAGATATCAGGCCATGCATCACCCCTTCACCATGCCTATGGAAGAAGACCTTCCCTTGGTGGATGAAGAGGATTTGTCCAAGGTTAGAGCCAAGGCCTACGATATTGTTTTGAACGGAACGGAGCTGGGTGGCGGTTCTGTCAGAATTCACCAGTCTCATGTTCAGGAGAAAATGTTGGAAAAGCTTGGCTTTACGAAGGAAAGAGCCACTGAGCAGTTTGGTTTCTTATTGGAAGCCTTTCAGTACGGTGTACCTCCCCATGCAGGTCTTGCCTACGGCTTAGACCGTTTGGCGATGTGGATGGTGGGCGCGGAGAGCATCCGCGATGTCATTGCTTTTCCGAAGGGAAAGGACGGTTCCGATGCTATGATGGATGCACCGGCAGAGGTCTTTGATCCCCAGCAGCTAAAGGATTTGCACATTGCTATTACAGAAGAGTAAGTGCAGCTTATAGCTTTACAAATATTTCCGTGTCTTTTGGACTTTTAAAGAGAAAATAGAGCTAAGCTAAAGAGGAATATATGCTCAGCCCAGGCTTTGCTTGAGTTTTAGGAGGAATAGGTGAGGAAAGAGGAATTTATTCGGGAACTGGTTTTAGAATTAAAGCAAAATGTTTCGGAACAAGTTATTCTGGAGCAAAAACGTTTTTATGAAGAGTACATCCTGACGGAAGTGCGGGGTGGAAAAACCGAGGAAGAAGTTATTGCTTCCCTTTCTGAGCCAAGGCTTTTGGCAAAAAGCATTATTGATGCTGCAGAGGCGGGAGGAGATCATGTAGCCAGAAGCACTCCTTTCCGTTATGCGGAAAGTGAGATTAACTATGCCTCCGACGAAGAGGATTTACAATATAAGGGAGCGGAAGAAGATAGCAGACAGTCTCAATCCTTTAGGGAAAAGACAGGCTATACCCAATATAAAGAAGAGGACATTCGGCAGGATAGACAGTCGGCCTTTGAAAATGCAGGAGGACCCCGTATCATTCCTGTCAGTCCCTTAGGCTGTGTGATTTCTCTTGTGATTTTCTTCCTGATTATCGGGGGAATTATCGCGGTTTTTGCGGGAATCATTTCCGCTTTGGCACCGATTTTACTCCCTGTACTTGCGGTGGCGGTAATCCTTTGGATTTTGGCATACCTTTTTCGATAGGAGGGAAGATGCAAAGAATGGAACTGGTGGTACCCTGCCACTTTGGACTGGAAGCAGTCTGTAAAAAAGAAATTCAGGATTTGGGTTATGATGTGCATACCGTTAGCGACGGAAAGGTGCATTTTATCGGAGATGCGGAGGCTATCGTCCGTGCCAACATTTTCCTGAGAACAGGGGAAAGAGTTTTATTAAAGCTGGGCTCCTTCCATGCGGAATCCTACGAGGATTTGTTTCAGGGTACCAAGGCCCTTCCGTTGGAAGAGTATCTGCCAAAGGATGCCTCCTTCTGGGTGACCAAGGCCAGCTCCGTGAAATCCAAGCTGTTTTCGCCCAGAGATATTCAGTCCGTAATGAAGAAAGCCATGGTTGACCGGATGGCATCCTACTATCATCAGAGTTTTTTTGAGGAGCACGGAGCCAAGTACCCCTTCCGTGTTTCTCTGTATAAGGATGAGGTTTTGCTTTGTCTGGACACCA
>NZ_CABSXI010000064.1:0-12888 GCF_902481605.1 uncultured Oribacterium sp.
CCTGCTTATCATATCTATGGAGACGGAACGGTGGATTATATTCTGGCGGAGAGCATGACTGCTTCTGAAGACGGTCTTACTTTGACGATGAAGTTGAAGCCGGATTTAAAATGGAGTGATGGGGAAGCATTAACAGCGGATGATATTGTTTTTACTTATGACACCATCAACAGCCTGACAAAGAATCTTTATATTGGGGATCAGCCTATAAAGGTGGAAAAGCAGGATGATTTAAGCGTTCTTTTTAAGCTCCCCTCTGTTTCCGCCAGTGCCATGGAGATGCTTTCCGATGAAGTCAGCATTATCCCTAAGCATATCTTTGAAGGCAAGGAGAATACGGATGTTTCCTTATTAGAAGATAAGGTGGTGGGTGCAGGTCCCTATGTGCTGGAGGAGTATAAGACCGGAGAGTACTTGAAGTTTAAGGCAAACCCCAACTATGCCAATGGAAAACCTTATATTGATACCTTGATTTATCGTGTAATTGACAAGGGAGATACCGCTACTTTGGCTATGCAGAACGGAGAGGCGGAGGCCATGGTATTGTCTCCGGATATGATTGAGCCTTATCGGGAAAATGATGCCTTCACCCTATACAATTATAGTGAAGGTCGTGTGCCTTATATTCGTTTGAATACCGCTTCCGACAATATGCAGGATAAGACATTCCGTTCCGGCATTTTCCATGCCTTAAACAGAGAGGAAATTATGAAAGCGGCTTACGGAGATCCGGATTACTATCATTTAGGCTATTCCTTCCTGCCCTATGATAACCAGTTCTACAGCGAGGATGTGGATAAGTGGGATCAGGACTTGGAGAAAGCCAAGGAAGAGGTAAAGAATGGTCCTAAGAAGTTGACTTTACTCTATCCGGCTAATACTCCTATTTTAGAAAGAGAAGCCTTGGCTATTCAGGCGGAATGTAAGGCTGTAGGTGTGGAGGTGGATTTGGCGAGCCTGGCAGATGCGGCTTACTACAAAGCTACCAAGGACTTGGAGAATAAGGACTATGACATTTTCCTGGGAGGCTATGTGATGGGCTCCGATCCGGATACCTTCGCCATTCTTTTCTCCTCCGAGAAGGACAACAACATGAATTACCACAATACGGAAATCGACAAGTTGTTTAGAGAGGGAAATAGTACTTTGGATCTGGAGAAACGTAAAGAAATCTATAATAAGGTACAGCGATTGGTAACGGAAGAGGCAATTTATTATCCTCTGGGCACCAATTTAAGAACATTGGTTACCAAGAAGGATGTGGATCCGGAAGAAGCCCAGCTTGTGCCTATCTACACCTTTGGGGATTTATCCAAGCTAAAGTTTAAATAAGTTTAAAAGCAGGAAAGTAAGTGCTGTAGCAAAGCTGTGAGTATTTTAGCAAGTAAGCAAGTGCTTTATTTTTCAAAAGAATAGAACAAGTAGAAAAGAGGCAAGAAAATGGCATTCTATATCGGGAGAAGAATTTTGCAAAGTATTCCCCTGCTCCTATTGATTACCCTTTTGTCCTTTGGACTTATGAATCTGGTTCCCTATGATGCGGTGGATTCCATAGCCAATTCCAAGATGACGGAGGCGCAAAGGGAGGAAAAGAGAGAGGAATACGGCTTAAATGATCCCATGCCCGTGCAGTATTTTCGTTGGTTAAAAAATATTCTAAGGGGAGAGTTCGGTAACTCTCTCCTTAGTCATACCCGGATTAAGGATGATCTACGGATACGAATTCCAAACACTATCCTTTTAGTGCTTCCCTCCTACCTTACCGCCTACTTTTTGGCGATGGCGGTGGGACTTTACAGTGCCAGCCAAAAGGGAAAATGGCAGGATAAGCTTTTAGATAGCCTTTCCACCATAGGTCTTGCGGTACCCAGCTTCTGGATTGCCTTGGTGCTGATTTATTTTTTTGGCTATCATTGGAAGCTTTTTCCTTTGTTAGGGATGCATACCATTGGGAAGGAAAAAGATATTCCGGACTTTCTCCATCATCTTTTTCTTCCTTACTGTGTATTGGTGCTTGCTTTTTTTCCGGATTTAATGCGCTATGTTCGTTCTTCCGCATTGTCTGAATTAAGGCAGGACTATGTTTTGGTACAAAGAGCTTTTGGCGCAAGTAAGAGGGAAATTCTTTTTCATCATGTGGCAAGAAATGTTTGCCTCCCCATGATTAGTAAGTTGGGCATGTCTCTGCCCTTACTGGTGACGGGGGCGGTGATTACGGAGTCCGTTTTTTCCTGGCCCGGGATAGGTCTTTATTTTGTGAAAGCGGTGGATGCGCTGGATTATCCTATTGTGATGGCGATTTTGCTTTTATCCGGTACCTTGGTAATTCTGGGAAATTTGCTCTCGGATATTTTGTATTGTTTGATTGACCCGAGAATTTCACTTTGGAAGAAGGAAGGATAAGAAAATGCAAGCTAACAGAGGTAAAGCCTTTATTAACAGAATTCTAAGCCATCCCCATAGAGTTTTAGCCAGTATTTTTTTGATAGGCTTCAGTATTTTAGCCATAGTATTACCTCTTCTTCCCTTGGATCCGGAGGGCTTGGATGTGATTCATAGTCTGGCAAAACCTTCTCTGCAACATTTTTTCGGGACGGATGAGGTAGGGAGAGACTATTTTGCCAGAGTTCTTTACGGGGGAAGAGTTTCACTTATGGTCGGTTTTTTGTCTATGGCGATGAGTATCGGTCTGGGTGTTATGATTGGGCTTCTTTCCGGATATTTCGGGGGAGTGGTGGATTTCTTCTTCATGCGCCTTGTAGACGTTCTTTCCTCCATTCCCTGGATGATATTGGTAATGGTTTTCGGTATGGTTTTCGGAAGAGGTCTGTTTTCTCTTGTTATGGTCATCGGCTTATTAAGCTGGATGGAAACAGCAAGAATCATTCGAGGAGAAGTCTTAAGCCTAAAGGAGCGGGAATATGTTCTCTATGCACGCTTTCTGGGAATTTTTCCATTGCGTATCCTTTTTAGCCATATTTTTCCCGGAATTCTTCCTACCATTATTACGGCATCCACAGCGGCTATCGCGTCCTCCATCATGGTGGAGAGCGCATTAAGCTTTTTGGGACGAGGAGTTACCGCTCCTATGTCCAGCTGGGGGAGTCTTTTACAGAATGCCCAGAAATTCCTGCAAAAAGCACCCCACATGGCTATTCTTCCGGGAATTTTGATTATTATTACGGTTTTGTCTTTCCATCAATGGGGCGAGGCCCTTAGGGAATCGCTTCTCTTAGAAAGGGAGTAGAAGATGCTTTTGGAAATTGAAGATTTGCAGGTGGAAATACCCTATGGGAAAATGAAGGTCTATCCGGTTTCCGGCGTCAGCTTTTCTCTGGAAGAAGGAGAGGTTTTGGGAATTATCGGAGAGTCCGGAAGCGGAAAATCCATGGCTATGAAGGCCATTATGGGATTACTGCCGGAAAAAGCAAAAGCTTCTGCCCGGAAGCTTTCGTTTCAAGATTTGGATTTACGAAATCTGACGGAAAAGGAATATCTGCCTCTTCGAGGGAGCCGTATGGCTATGATTTTTCAAGATCCCATGACGGCACTGAATCCCTTGATTCCCATCGGAGAACAGTTGAGAGAGATTTTTGAAAGACAAAGGAAGAAAAATGGAAGCCCTGTCAGGACTAAAGATAAGGAAGCCTTTTCCGGCATGGATGCCCCGATACAGCCTTTGACAGCTGGCAATTCTGCCGAGGCATTTTTAGGAATCAAGGATTCAAAAAAGGATTCTAAAGAAAGAGCAATTGCTTTACTTGCTTCCGTAGGGATTCCCAATCCGGAGGAAAAGTATAAACAATATCCCCATGAGTTTTCCGGCGGGATGCGGCAAAGAGTTTTGATTGCCATGGCCTTATCCTGTTCTCCGGCCCTGCTGATTGCGGATGAGCCTACTACTGCTTTGGATGTGACTTTGCAGGCTCAGATTTTGAATTTACTTTTGGAAGGGGTAAAAGCGAGAAGCACAAGCTTGATTCTGATTAGTCATGATCTTTCTTTGGTGAAGGAACGCTGCAAACGCATTCTGATTTTATACGGGGGCAAGGTGATGGAAGAGGGAAGGGTGGAAGAGATTTTTCAAGAGCCCAAGCATCCCTATACCAAGGCCCTTCTGGCGGCTATCCCCAGTATGGAAAAAGATAAGGAGGAAGCACTGGTAGCTATCGAGGGAAATCCCCCTTCGATTTTAAAGGAATTTACCCTTTGCCCCTTTTATGAAAGGTGCAAGGAAAGAGTGGACGCCTGTCAGGCAGCCCTGCCGAAGGAAGCAAGGATTTCCGAAACGCATAGGGTATTCTGTCACAAGCTTACTTCCGGAGAGAAAGCGTAAAATAATTTTATTATGTTGTGAAGATTAGGGTGAAAAAATGAAAGAAAAGGAGCGGATTCTTTCTGCCAGAGGAATAGAAAAGATATTTTATCAAAGGGATTTTTGGGGAAGAAAAAAGATTGCTACCCATGCGGTACAGGAGGTGGACCTGGACCTGTATAAGGGAGAATGCTACGGTTTGGTGGGGGAATCGGGCTGTGGCAAAAGTACCCTTGGTCGTTGCCTCTTGGGTATTTTAAAGAGAACTGAGGGAGAAGTTTATTTTCATGGAAAGGAAGTTAGAAAGGATGACCAAAGGGCCATACGGAAAATGCAGGATAAGATGCAGATTATCTTTCAGGATCCCTATTCTTCTTTAAATCCTCATTGGACCGTAGAGGAAATTTTAAAAGAGCCTTTACGACGTCTAAAGCTCTCCCGTGCAGAAGAAGAGACAAAGATAAAAAAGGCTTTGGAAATGGTTTCTTTAGCGGAAGCGGATAGAAGAAAAATGCCCTATGCCTTTTCCGGCGGACAGAGACAAAGAATCGGAATCGCCAGGGCCTTGATAGTAGAACCGGAAATTATCCTTTGCGACGAACCGATTTCCGCCTTGGATGTGTCCATACAGGCTCAGATTGTGAATCTGCTAAAGGATTTACAGAAGGAGCTGGGGCTTAGCTACATTTTTACGGCTCATGACTTGGCGATGGTTCGCTATATCAGCGATAGGATTGGCGTAATGCAGGCAGGGAAAATTGTGGAAGAAGGGGATTGTGAAAGTATTTTTCAAAATCCTCAAAAAGAATACACCCGGACTCTGCTGTCGGCAGTTCCCGGGTGGTGTAGAAGGGAAGGTTAAAGGGCTTATAACGATTTTCCTTCCTGAAAATATAGTAGTAATACTTATACCTGCAAAGCTTAGTCCGCAAACTCGGTGTGGGCTACCTTCCATTTTCTGATGGCAATACTGAGCCAAAAGCTGTAAATTCCCAAGGTGATAATGCAAAGCAGGAACCACTTAATCCACTGCAGAAAGAGGTTAGTGGCTTTGCCGGTAAAACGAAGGCGATGCCCGTTAATGACGGTGTGGGATATTTCCCAGTTATAAATCATGCAGATAGCCCAGGGAAAGCAGATTCCAAAGGTACATACTGTGATAAGGCTTCCTAAAAGTGACCATCCGATAAGCTGCAATAAACCGCCGTCAAAATAAGATTCTCCCATAAATACTCCTTTTCTTTAAAAACGTAAAATACTCATAAATTATAAAGAAAATAAGAAAAAAAGCAAGTTCCGGATTTTATCCATTCTTTTTCTCCAACTGCTTACTGATGGCAGTGGCACAGGCGATGTCACCGATTACATTGACGGTGGTGGCACCCATATCCGCCAGAGTATTTACGGAAATATACACGCCCAGGATTTGGTTGATGGGAAGTCCTGCCATGGGAGCCAGAGCGGCAAAGGCGGCAATAGCTCCTCCCGGTACGCCCGGAGTTCCGATACTGAGCAAAGTATTGGCTGCCAAAACCGTAATCATGGTGTCCAGGGTTAGCGGAATACCTAAGGCGGCAGCAAAGAAACTGATCATAAAGGACATCAGAATACTAACCGCATCCATGTTAATGGTGGCTCCCAGAGGCAGTGTTAAGGAGGCTATCTCCTCCGGAACATCCAAGGACTCCACCGCACATTCAATAGAAAGGGGGAGCGTGGCATTGGAAGAACAGGTGGAAAATGCATTTAAGCTGGCCGGCGCAATAGAGCTAAAGAATTTGCCCACAGGGATTTTTCCGACCAGGCGTACGATACCGCCGTATACAATCAGGGCATAAAGGGCAAAAGTAATGTATAAGGCCAGCATAACCTGTCCCAGCTGAAGAACTGTCTTGATGCCGTTGCTGTACATTACCGTAGCCATACAGGCAAAAACACCGATGGGGGTAAAAAGCATTATCTTCGAAACAATAAAAATGGAAATATCATGAATGGAGGTGCATAGCTTCACGAAAGGCTCCGCTTTTTCCTTTAAGGAGAGGCAGGCCAGTCCCATAATGATGGAAAAGGAAAGCACCTGAAGCATATTTCCCTCGGAAAATGCCGCAATAGGATTGGAGGGAATGATATTTTCCAAAGTTCCCAGAAGACTTTTAAACTCTACCGCATCCACCTTCACATCCGTAGCGACAATCCGGGCTCCCACGCCAAGATGGAGAAGCCCGGGGAGGAAAAGTCCCAGAGTGCTGGCGAAAAGGGTGGTTGCCGTAAACCACAAAAGAGAATAGAGGCCGATTTTTCCGGTTTTGGCAATGGAGCCGATGCCCATAATGCCGGTCAGTAAGCTACAAAATACCAGGGGGAAAATCATCATTTTCAAGGAAGACATATAAATAGTGGCAATCAGATTCAGAGGGGTGTAGAAAAATTCAGGCATAATGAGTCCAAAGATTAAACCCAAACAAAGCCCTAAAGCAATCCAAACCGTCTGCTGAATACTCAGCCATTTTTTCTTACCCATACTACAAATCCCTCATTTCCGAAAATAGTTTCATGGATCACTTCTTTCTATAAAAATCGAGAAAAGTATTTCAGGTCAAGCTTTACGGTTTTCAAAAGTTCTTATTTCTATAGAAAAAAACGTCCTTTGCAATGTTTCTATCCTAAAGAAAAGAGGAGGTATTGTAAAGAATAGATTTCTTTTAACTGGATATAGAAAATAGTTATATCTAAAGAGGGGGAAGCTCGGGCGGATGCCAAACAGGAATTTTATGCAGTATGGTACTCTTTCTTACTGAATCAACCTTGGCCTTCCATTCTGCACCAGACAAAGCCCTCTTGGGGTGATGCGAATCTCCGGTATTACCGGTAAAGCCAGGAAGGACATACTGATAAAGGGATCCATTCCACCGGGGACTCCCATTTCGTGGGCTTTTTGCTTCATGTTTTCCAGATGCGCGTTCGCTTCTATAAAACCGCAATCACACATCAGTCCCATGATAGGAAGGGCCAGAGAATCGTAAACCTTTCCTCCCTGCACCAGCACAAATCCACCCTGCAGGCGGATGAGTTCATTGACGGCTAAGCACATATCCCGGTCATTGTCCCCAATCACAATCAGGTTGTGGGAATCATGACTGACGGAGCTGGCAATGGCCCCCCCATGGATAGCGTAACCTTGACAGATGCCCAGTCCGATTTTTCCGCTTCCCTTATGCCGTTCTATTACGGCGATTTTCTGATATTCCGGATATTCTTCTCCGGTAAAATTGCCGCATCGTTTTAGCATCACCTGTAAACGTTTGGTGGTAATCTGCCCTTCTTCCATGGCAATGACATTTACTTCCTGCTTGGAAATGGGTAAACGAAAAGCCTTTTCTTTAAGAGGAGAGAGGTGAACGGTTTTCTTCAGCTTTGAGGGACAGCGGGGAATGCGTAAATGTTCGGATTCCAGCACTTCCTTACCCTTATGGAAAACGGCTGTGATTTCAACATTTTCCAGATCGGAAATCAGAAGAAAATCCGCCTGTCTACCCACAGCGATAGCCCCCAGATGGGATAGGCCGTAACATTCCGCGGTATTAATAGTGGCCATTTGATAGGCGGAGCAGGTGGGAAGCCCCAGTGCAATAGCCTTTCGAACGGCGTGGGAGATATGCCCCTCTCTTATGATATCTTCAATGTGCTTATCATCGGTACAGAAGGAAAATGCTCTGGTATCGATTTTATGAGCCAGTATTCCCTTAACTAAAGCCTCTAAATTTCTTGCGGCGGAGCCTTCCCGGATATGGATGTGCATTCCCGCACGAATCTGCTCCAGGGCATAGTCAAAATCCACCGCCTCATGATCTGTTTGAATGCCGTTTAAGGCATAGGCCTGTAAGTCTTCTTTTGGAAGAAAGGGGGCATGACCGTCTAAAACATGCCGGGAAAACAGCGAGAGCTTTTCCATCATTTTCTTCTCCCGATGAATCACGCTATAATCATCCATTACCTCTCCAAGCCCTAAGATGCGGGGATTCTCCAGATATTCCTTCATATCCTCTGCGGAAAAGACAGCGCCGTTGTCGTCAATCTCCGTGGAGGGGACACAGGAAGGAAGCATCACAAAGACATTGGCGGGACTCTTCTCGCTTTGTTGTAAAATGTAATCGACACCCTCTTTACCGGAAACATTGCAGGCTTCATGGGGATCCACAATAAAGCAGGTGGTTCCCTTTAAAGCTGCCAGAGTGATTAATTCATGGGGAGTCACCATGGTGGATTCCGGATGCAAATGGGCATCTATAAAACCGGGAACCAGAAATTGTCCCTTGGCATCGATTTCCTTCTTGCCCCGATATTCCCCGATTCCGGCGATATAGCCCCGGGAAACAGCCACATCCCCGGAATAAATACTGCCGGTAAAAACATCCAGAATGCGGGCATTTTTCATAACCAGATCGGCTTCCTTTTCCTTTAAACAAACTTTCGAGAGAATTGCTTGTAATCGATTATTCATATTTATGCCCCCTATAAAAAATAACTAATAAATTAGCTTATTAGAAGAGTGTTATACTGATTATTGCATAAATTCTTCTTTTGCGCCATAAGATATTCACCAAAACGATAAAAAACTCTCTCGTTTTGACCCTGTGTTCCTATGCAAAATACCCAAGACGAAATGCATTTATTGAGAAAAAGTGTAGAAATGAAAATATTTGGTGTTCTTTTACGAGACTTGATGTACAATCTTCTGTATAGCTGTTAAGTGTAGCAAAGGGGATTTGAAAAAGAAGGAGACATCGCAAAAGCAACAAATGGAGTAAAATAGAGGGCTAGGGAGGCAAAACATGCTTGAGGACGAGTAGGAACATGTCGTGAAGTCACTACCCGTTTTCATATACAGTCTATTTTTTTTCATAGGGGGACGACAGATGGAGAAATTTTTTAAACTGAAAGAAAAGAACACGGATGTAAAGACGGAGGTCATTGCGGGAGTCACCAGCTTTATGACCATGGCTTACATCTTGGCGGTGAATCCCAGAATTCTTGGGGCTTCCGGAATGGATGCGGGATCTGTTTTTACCGCAACAGCCCTAGCCTCTGCCCTGGCCAGCTTCTTTATGGCAATTCTGGCAAACCTTCCCTTTGTGCTTTCCGCAGGTATGGGATTGAATGCTTATTTTTCCTATACGGTGGTATTGGGGATGGGCTATAACTGGGAAACGGCGTTGGCAGCAGTTTTTGTAGAAGGCATTATTTTTATCCTTTTATCTTTGACCAATGTACGAGAGGCAATGTTCAATGCGATTCCTAAGAGCTTGAAAGTGGCAGTAGCTGTGGGAATCGGCTTTTTTATTACCTTTATCGGTTTTCAGAACGCTCACATTGTTGTGGACGGAGCTACACTGGTAACTCTCTTCTCTTTTAAGAAGTCTATTGAAGCGGGAAGCTTTGCTTCTGAAGGAATTACCGTGATTCTGGCGTTAATCGGTGTACTGGTAACTTCTATTTTGGTAGTAAAGAATATCAAAGGCCACATCCTAATCGGTATTATTGTTACTTGGGTTTTGGGTATTTTTTGTCAGTTGACAGGCCTTTATGTTCCTAATCCTGAGGCAGGCTTCTACAGCTTGATTCCAAGCTCCCTGATTTCTGTACCCAGCTCTATTGCGCCCACCTTCTTTAAGATGGATTTAAGCAATGTGTTTTCTTTGAATTTCCTGGTAGTTGTTTTTGCTTTCCTTTTTGTGGATGTTTTTGATACCTTGGGAACCTTAATCGGTTGTGCATCCAAGGCGAATATGCTGGATGAAGAGGGAAAGCTGCCTGCTATTAAGGGCGCTCTTTTGGCGGATGCCTTAGGAACTACAGCAGGCGCTGTTTTGGGAACCTCTACTATTACGACCTTTGCGGAATCCGCATCCGGTATTGCAGAGGGAGGAAGATCCGGTTTGACAGCATTGGTGACGGCGGGACTCTTCCTGGTATCTCTATTCCTTTCTCCGATTTTCCTTGCTATTCCATCCTTTGCTACAGCACCGGCTTTGATTGTTGTAGGATTTTTCATGATGCAGCAGGTGACGAAGATTGATTGGGAAGACATGGTAAAGGCTATTCCCGCATTTATCTGTATCTGTGCTATGGGCTTTACCTATTCCATTTCCGAGGGAATTGCTTTCGGTATCATCAGCTACACCGTGCTTCATCTTTTCACAGGAAAGTCCAAGGAGTTGACACCGCTTATGTATGTACTGTCTCTCATCTTTATTTTGAAGTACATCATGTTGTAAGCTTCATATAAGGAGGAACCCATGGAGTATTTGCTTCGAGGAGATATTTGTTACAGTGAGAATTTAAAGACCCTGATTTGTAAGGAAAATGCCTATCTGCACATAAAGGATGGGTTATGCCAAGGGGTTTATGACAGTCTTCCTAAGGAGCTGTCTTCTGTGGAACTCAAGGATTATTCCGGAGATTTAATTCTTCCGGGAATGGTGGATCTCCACTTACATGCTCCTCAGTATGGTTTCCGGGGGACCAAGATGGACTTGGAGCTTTTGGATTGGTTGAATGTCAACACCTTTCCGGAGGAAGCCAAATATCAGAACCTGGACTATGCTGAAAGAGGCTATCGGGATTTTGTGGAGGACTTGCGAGAAAGCGCCACCACCAGAGCGGTAATCTTCGGGACTCTTCACAAGAATGCTACCTTGCTTCTTATGAAGCTTTTGGAAGAGAGCGGTTTAGTTTCCTATGTGGGAAAGGTCAATATGGATCGAAATTCTCCGGAGTATTTAACGGAGCATACTGCGGAGGAATCCCTTAAAAACACCAAGGAATGGCTTTCGGAGATTCCTAAGGATTGGCAGAACTGTAAACCGATTCTTACACCGAGATTTACCCCTACCTGTTCGGATGCTTTGATGGAGGGTTTAGGAAAGCTGGCTAAGGAATACAAGCTTCCGGTGCAATCCCATTTGTCGGAAAATCCGGGAGAGATTGCCTGGGTAAAGGAGCTTTGTCCCGACGCAAAGCATTACGGAGATACCTATGACCGCTACGGTCTTTTGGAAAACAGCATCATGGCTCATTGCGTATATACGGAGGGAGAAGAGCTATCCGCCTTAAAGGCGAGGGGAACGATGATTTGCCATTGTCCCCAGTCCAACACGAACCTTTGTTCCGGAGCGGCTCCTATTCGCCGTTTCTTAGAGGAAAATGTGAAGGTCGGCTTGGGAACGGATGTGGCCGGAGGAGCAAACCTCTCCATGCTAAGAGCCATCACCGATGCCATTTCCGTATCAAAGCTTCGTTTCCGCCTCATGGATCAAAGCCTTGCCCCTCTTACCTTGGAAGAAGCCTTCTGTTTGGCAACGCTCTCAGGGGGAAGCTTTTTTGGAAAGGTGGGATCTTTTCTCCCCGGGTACGAAGGGGATGCTTTAGTCTTCCATGAAAAAAGAAGAAGTGTTCGAAAGCAAACGGTGAAGGAGCGCTTGGAAGTGCTTTTGTATACCGGAGAAGAAAGTGCCCGCCTGCAGGCGAAATTCGTACAGGGCAGACAGCTTTTTTAAAGGATAAGAGCTTCTTTTGTGGAATAAGAGTTTTTGGAAAAAGAAGATAGTTTTGCGTAGGTATAGGGAAGGAAGAGATAATGAAACATTTGGGCTTTGTGGTGATGGCCTCAGGCTGGAGCAGACGCTTCGGAAAAAATAAATTATTGGAAAGAATAGCGGGAAAGCCCATGATTTCCTATACCTTTCATACCTTATCCCATTTTTTCTATAATTATCAGGCAGTGGGGTCTCTTTCTGAACGAATTCAGGACAGTGATGCTACAGTGCAGGAAAAAAAGAAACGGGGAAAGGGCGGGAAGATTGTTCTGGATACGCCTTTGGTAGTGACTCGTTTTAAAGAGGTGGAACAGCTGGCCAAAGAAATGCATTTTTCCGTTTTGATGCATGAAGAGAGTGAACAGAGTGATACCATTCGTGTAGCTCTTTCCTCGGAACAAGCCAAGTCCTGGGATGCCTGCATGTTTTTAACAGGGGATCAGCCCTTGCTTTCTGAGGAAAGCCTAAGAAATCTTGTAGATGCTTTTTCAGAGAATCCGGAGGAGCTTTACCGTTTGAGCTATCAGGGGGAAGGGGGGAATCCGGTGATTTTTCCAAAGAAGTACTTTGAAAATCTGCGGAATTTAACCGGAGATCATGGTGGAGGTGTGCTTTTAAAATCCGGCATGATTTCGGTGGAAGAAATTCATAAGATTCCGGTGGAAAGAGAATTTGAGCTTTGGGATGTGGACACGGAAGAAGCTATTCTGAAGATGGAACAGCTTCTTCGGATGCGATTATAAAAATTATAAAAAGCGGCTTTAAACGAAACCCATATTTCAAAAAATATATCTTTACAAAAGAAGTACTTCGGGATGAGCGGATCCTTCTTTTAAAGATCCGCCACAAACCATTTTCCCTAAGCCATTTTGTAAGAAAAGAAGCAGTTCTTCTGCTTCTTTTTTTGTGAGACAATCTAACTGATTCACAAAAAGGCAGTCCCCCAGCTTTTCTTTACGGAAAGCCTGCAAGAGAAGC
>NZ_CABSXI010000065.1:0-12697 GCF_902481605.1 uncultured Oribacterium sp.
TGCAAACCAAATCATATGGAAAGGCGAGAGATACAATAAGACTGAGACCGGATATCACAGTATAGATAAGCTTAAGTATTTGGTGGATATACCGACAGATTGTGATGTAAAAGATATTTGGGCGGTGGCAAGTTATTATGCAAAGGATGACAGTGAGTGTGATACAAGACTGAAGGAACTTAAAGGTATATATGATGAAGGGGGAGAAAAGGCTATCGTAGAGGATATCATGTCTAAAGATGTTGGAGATGATAAAAAGACTATGATGGAATACCTGATAGTGGACGGTTGCCTAATAAGAAGTCTTGGTAACGACACGGAACTGCTTAATAATGTTCTTGAACATTGCTATGACAGAGACTATGGATTCCTTGGATACAAAAGATATATTGATATCGGAAATAAGTTCTATAAAAAGAACGGGAAGCTTGAAAGAATTATTGAATCATTTGAAACTTTAAGTAAATATACAATTGATCGTGCAATTGTGATGCCCAAATCAGAAGATGGGGATGAAAGTGCAATTGAAACGGTATACTATCATCGTATGATACAACTATTTCAGACATTCTCAAGCTTATCATATTTTGACGATAATCTTTTAGTGGCAAAATCATATCCCGGGATGGATAATAAGAAATATATCGTCAGGGCATTTATAAAAGAAAATTATGATATTGTATTATCCTACAAAAAATACAGATCATTTATAGATCTTGGACATATCAGTATATACGGAAGGTATAAGAATCTGAATATGATAATAAAGAATGTATCAATTAGAGATCTGGATGATTTTGATATTGCGAATTATTTATCATTAAAAAGTCCTGAAACTTATATGTTAGGTGATAAGCTGGTCAGCCTAAAAGTTGTATCTTCAATTTTTAGACTTTGTGGTACCTATGTGATTGTATATGATTCGGATATACATACGCTTGAGGGGTTAAGCTACGGATTTTATCCTGTACTTCCGGTGTATAGTTACTTTGATATATACAATGTAGTTGCATCTCCTGACAGTCACTATATAGATACAATAGAAGCTATAAAAAATTTTAATACAAATTTTTCAAAGGGCGGTTATTTTGGAGAGTTTGCAGATGATGTAGGCTACGATGAAAACAACCCGGTAACACTTGAAAATTTCGGTGAGAGGATAGAGGAACTTTGTGATATGGGAGAGAAAATTTGTAGAGTTTTGTATATAGGATATAATAGTGGTATAGGTAGTATTGTAAATGATTTTACCGGAAGAGAACCGTTGCATAAGAAAGATTAAAAGGGAATGTCCGAGAGCAATAGTGTTTATAGATTGGTTTTTACGGTTAGGAGAGACATAGATGAAATTAGAGTATAAAAAGCGGATATATTGGTTGCTTAGGTTTATACTGATTGTATGCGTAGTCAATGTGCTGACCGGTATGTATGAAGTATTTACTTCCAACTATAATGTGATAGCAAACCAAATAATATGGAGAGGTGCAAGATACAATTGGGATGGAAATGTATACCGCAATATAGACGAGCTTGAAAACTTATCCGAACTTCCAAAAGAGTGTGATATAAGGGATATTTGGTCGGTAGCAGGTTATTATTCTGAGAATGATACTGAGTGCGAGTCAAGGCTTAGAGAGCTTGAAAAGATATATAATGACCAAGGTGAAAAGCAAGTCATAGAAAATATTCTTGAGCATGATTTAGGTGATGATAAGAAAACAAGGATGGAATATCTTATAGTAGCAGGAATCCTGACAAAAGATTTAGATAAAGGCACAGAATTATTGAATACTGCATTAAACTATTGTTTTGATAGGGACCTTGGAGTATTTGGTTATAAAAGATACATTGATATTGGAGATAAGCTGTACAGAAAAAATGAAAAAGTAGAAGAGATTATTAAAGCGTTTGAAATTTTAAGCAAATATACGGTTGATTATGTGGAGGGTATAGATAAAATAGTGGATGAAGACCGGAGAGATACAGATATAAGATACTACCACAATATGATACAGCTGTTTCAAACATTTTCAAGTATAGAACAATTTGATAATAATCTTATAATGGCAAAATCACATAGCGGAGACAATAAGAGATATATTATACGGGCAGTTAAGGGTGATAGTAGAGATATTTCATTGTATTATACAATGTATAAAGCATTTATAAAGTTTGGAAATGTAAATGTATATGGCAGGTATAAGAATTTAAACATGCGTATATATGGTGTAATGATTGGATATTTGGATGATCGAGATGTAACAGATCATATTTCACTGAAATATTTGTCGACACTGACATTTATTAGAAGGCTTTATCGTTTAGAATCGACTTCTGATATTTTCGAACTTTGTGCCACATATACAGTTGTATATGATACGGATATGCATTTAATTGAGGGAACAGCTTATGCTGTTTACCCAACATATAAAATATTGACTCGCCATAGGCCTGTAGATGTAAATTATACAAAGGACGCTATAAGGAATTTTAATACAAATTTTTCAAAAGGCGGATATTTTGGTGAGTTTGCAAATGAGGTGGGATATGATGAAAACAATCCTATTAATGAAGAAAATTTCGGTGAAAGATTAGTTGAAATATTTAATATGGAATATAAATGTTATGAAGTTATAGGCTTAGAGTACGGTTTTGACTTTAAATGTATTACCTTAGATTTGAGTGGGAAAGAACCGTTAAAAAGAAAAGATTAATGTAGAGGTGTAGATAAAGAGAAAGACGGGTATGATATCTATGCGTTTGGACACTAATGATAGGAGATAATAATATGGAAATTAAATCAAATATTGCAGGCATGGTAAATGCAGAGAAGAATTATAATATTATCTGTACTTGTGTTATCTGTCGGTTTAATTGCTAAAAAATCCGTTTTGGGCACACTTTGTCAATCCTGATGATGTTATGACTACAGAAAGTGAAAAGTAATACTGTTGTTTAGAGCCCCTATGTGAAAAGGTATGGGGGTTCATTTAATATATAAAAATATTGAAATATCGCAAAAATATTTATAAAATAAACATATAATAACAACTGAAATGCACGTGATTTTAAACAGGAGGAAGAATTAAATATGAACTACACAATAACATTTTATTTAGGCATATTTATAATTATTCTAATATTTTTAAGAGTTTACAATCTCTTGAGAACAAGTTGAGTAATAAGAACTAAGCTTTGAAAGCCTTTCGTAGTTCTAAGGATTCTAGGAACTAAAGAAAGGATAGGAGCCTGTAATTCTATGAGGAGTGGTAAGATGAACATACTGAATCGAAACAATACGCAAAAGCTTTCTTTTATGAAAGGAGCTCTTCTTTCTTTCCTCTTTCTTTGCTTTTTCGCCCTTCTCCCTTTATTCGGAGTAAGAAAAAGCTTTGCGGAGGAGCATCATTTGAAGTCCTACTATAGTTTGTACGGAGCGGATACCGGCTTCCAAAGCTACAGTAACGATAGCCAACGGCAGATGAAAGCCGGAAATTATCCCACCGCAGTTAAAATCCTTTTAAAGCATCAGCCCGAGGGAAGCACTGGTACCATTCAGTATCAGGTCAACATTTCCGGTAGCGGCTGGAGTAAAACCTATGAGAATGGGCAGGTCGCAGGAGAAGGGCAGAACATGCCTTTAGAGGGTATTCGCGTTTCCCTAAACGGCAGTCTGAAAGATCAGTATGACGTGTACTACAAAACCGCTGTACTGGGTACCTGGCAGGATTGGGCGAAAAACGGAGAAGATAGCGGAAAAATCGGTGTGGGAATGCACATTGACGGTATTTTAGTCACTGTGGTTGCAAAGGGAGAAAGTCCCAGAGAGGAACAGCCGGAGCAGAGCCACAAGGTCTCCAAGAGCAATGTGGACGCTTCCAAACCCATGGTTGCCCTGACCTTCGATGATGGTCCCGGAAAATATGAAGATCGTATTCTGGCCGCCTTCCAAAAGTATGGCGGAAAAGGAACCTTCTTCTTCGTAGGAACCCAGGCGGAAAAATATCCTTCCGTAGTAAAGCGTGTGGCAGAGGCAGGACATGAAGTCGGTAACCACAGCTATAAGCATGAGAATCTTCCAAAGCTTTCTCAGGCAGGAGCAACCCAGTCTTTAGCAAAGACCACCGAGATTTTAAGAAAACTTTCCGGCCAGTCCGTTTCTCTGGTGCGTCCTCCCTACGGAGCTACCTCCGCCAGCGTGAAGGCCGCTTTACAAAACCAGGGACAGCCCTCCATTCTTTGGAGCATTGATACCCTGGACTGGAAAACCAGAAACTCCAAGAGTACCATTAACACCGTATTACAGCACGTAAAGGACGGAGATGTCATCTTAATGCATTCCATCTATTCTCAAAGTGCCGATGCGGCAGAAGTACTGATTCCCGCCTTACAGGAAAGAGGCTTCCAGCTGGTAACCGTATCCGAGCTGGCTAAAGCCAAAGGCGTAGACCTGCAGGCAGGACACAACTACGGTTCCTTCCATAAGAAGGGCTAATCAAAGAAAAAAGGAAATAAAAAAAAAGCTGAATCAGTAAAGACATGAGAAGGCTTTTCAGCAAAATAACTTCGGAATAAGGGGTAATCTGAGCCCGCGGGTTCTTGGCTTTTGTCTTATAAAAGCTTAGAACCCCTGCGAGGCGAGGTTAGCGAGAGCGTGCCCCTGTTTCGAAGTTATTTTGTATTGAAAAGCCAAATAATAGCCTTTATTCAGCTCTTTATTTTCATTTTTCCTTTGACATTATCTTCTTCCTAAAAGAAGGTTCTTCCGTACTGCCTCCAGGAAGTCCCTGCAGGACTCGCTACAGCTGTCCTTGTCTACGGGAATCAGCGCATTGCCGCCGATGTCCAAAAGATATAGCGTCTCCATATCCACGATGTTTTTCAGCTCATCGTAGTACACAACCATACTGCTGCGTTCCGTCTTCATCAAAAAGTAGTTTTTATAGAAGGCGATGCTTACCGGTAAATTCAGCTTTTTATTGGAAGACCGATACAGATTCTGAAGTTGCCCCTTATAAAGATAAAACAGCAAAAATGGAACAAGAACCATAAGAATTACCATGCAAATGGCAAAAAAGCTATTTCCCATCCAATACTGAGTAAATGCCAAAAGGCCTAGAGCAAACCAAAAGATAAAAACCAATCCCCAGATTTTCTTCTTATAATAGGACATCATGAAGCGAATAAACTTCTCTTCACCGGGCAAATATCCTGCGGTATATTCCGGAATCTTATCCCCTGCGCGGCGATAACGATGAAGCTCTTCCGTAGTCCATCTTCCGTTTTTCAGACCATCTACGTCCTGCTCTGAAGAAGTATTCTTCTGTCCTGCCTCGGTGATTCCTTCCTTGTTCTGTCCTCTTCTATCTTCAGAAAATTCTTCTTGATTTTTAGCCCTAAGCTTCTCGGATTCTTCTTCGATAAGATGGTACTGCTCCTCCTTGGATCTTCTGGCATTCCATCTGGCTAAGTCTTCGGAAAGCCCCACCAGCTCTTCTTCCATGTCTTTATTTTCTTCTGCTGCCATGCTTTTTCCTTTCTGTTCCTGCTGTCTTTTTCTTTGCTCCTTTTCGCACGGAAAATCCGAAACTTCCCAAGACTTTTCCAAGGCCGAAATATTGTCCGTGGGAATAAGCCAAAAGCTTTGCCTTTTCCAGTTGCAAGCGTTTCTTTTCATCCAATAGGGAAGAGTCTACATGAACCGCCAGGATTTCCGCCAAAAACAGGTCGTGACTTCCCAGCTCCAATACCTGCTTTACTTTACATTCCATATTTACCGGGCACTCTGAAATCATGGGAACGGAAAGCATTTTCCCCTCTTCCTGATGCAAATGCAGTTTTTCCCACTTATTGATATCTCTTCCGGAACGTACACCGGCCTCATCCGTTTCCCGTACCAAATCTTCCGTAGGAAGATTTACTACAAACTCTCCGGTTTCCATCAACATAGCATGGGAGTACCGCTCCTTTCGAACGGAAATGGAGAGCATAGCCGGTGTGGAGCAAATCGTTCCTGCCCAGGCCACCGTAAGCATGTTGCTTTCCCCTTTTTTATTTTGACAAGTCACCAGCACAGGAGGCACCGGATACAGCATATTTCCGGGCTTCCACATTTCCTTGGCCATAGAGCTTCCTTTCTTCCAAAACAATACAATTTATTGTATCGAGTTATAGGAAGAAAAGCAAGTGAGGGGGGCTCTCATTTCCGAACAGATTCCACTTTCCAAGCAGGCAGGAGCTTCCCTCGCACCGGCAATTCAGAAG
The DNA here is from genome assembly GCF_902481605.1 of uncultured Oribacterium sp. Taxonomy (NCBI): domain Bacteria; kingdom Bacillati; phylum Bacillota; class Clostridia; order Lachnospirales; family Lachnospiraceae; genus Oribacterium; species uncultured Oribacterium sp. The sequence continues at coordinate 6,265 of NZ_CABSXI010000065.1, forward strand.
AAACCATCCCAGTTCTCACAGAAGCTACTCCTTAAGAAAAAAGCCATAGCTCCCGATTCCGGAAAGCTATGGCTAAATTTATAAGATTTATATTCCTCTTTATACCATGGGTGTGTGATCCAAATAAGGTCCCACAAATGCCAGGAAAAAGCTGAGGATTGCCGCTCCGAACAAGGCCGTCAGAACAATTCCCACCAAAATGGCGATCAGCTGAGCTCTGGCAAAGTTTCGAATATTCTTATTCTTCGTAGCTCCGAGACTCATAATAACCACCACAATAAGTCCTACCAGAGGAATTGCAAAAACCACCTGATAGAGGAAGAAGTGAAGTGCCGGTACCACCTTAAGCTCCTCAGGCAGGTCTTCCTCGGAAATATCCCATGGGCCCGGCTTTCTTTCCAAAGTATCTCTGCTGTACTGTTTTTCTACGCTCTGCTGCTCTCCGCCTACAGTGCCGTTATTGTTCTCATATCCCTGCTCTTCCATAGTGCCTCCTTTATACTGTCCTTTTCCAATCCTTCTCCAACCCTTTGTTTATACCATGAATCGACTTTCGGTGGCAAGAAAAAGGCGATCTCCCGACAGACAAAGGAACTAAATACAGGCACAGGCCGAATCCGATACAGCATCCTTAGAAGCGGAAAACCATCGTTTGCTTTCTGAATTTGTGCATTATATAATAGAAAGAAAAATTTGAAAGGAGAATATGCTATGTCTTGTACAACAATTTTGGTTGGTAAGGATGCCAGCTACGACGGTTCCACCATGATCGCCCGTAATATGGATTCCGGTTCCGGAGAGTATACTCTGAAGAAAATGATTTCCGTTTCCGGAAAAAATCCTCCCAAGAAATACCGTTCCGTGCTTTCTCATGTGGAGATTCCATTACCGGACAAGGCGCTGGATTACATTTGCTTCCCCAATGCCTTAAACGATAGCGGTATCTGGGCAGGCGCCGGCACCAACAGTGCCAATGTCTCCGTTTCCGCTACGGAAACCATTACCAGTAATGAGCTGGTGCTGGCAGCGGATCCTTTGGTAGTGCTTCATAAGGAAGGCAGGACGGAAATTCCCGGAGGCATCGGAGAAGAAGATATGGTGAGCTTACTGCTGCCCTATATTCATTCCGCAAGAGAAGGAGTGCTTCGTCTCGGAGAGCTTTTGGAAAAGTACGGCACCTATGAGATGAACGGAATCGCTTTCTCCGATACCAAGGAGATTTGGTGGCTGGAAACCATCGGCGGACATCATTTTATCGCCAAAAGAGTTCCGGATGATTCCTATGTGATGATGGCTAACCAGCAGGGCATCGACTCCTTTGATTTAAAGGATGCCTTCGGAAAGCAGGAATCCCATATCTGTTCCAAGGATTTAAGGGAATTTATCGCAGAGCATCATTTGAATCTTTCCTACGAGGAGGAGTTCAATCCCAGAGACGCCTTCGGCAGCCACTCCGATGCGGACCATGTGTATAACACTCCCAGAACCTGGTATATGCTGAAGACCTTGAATCCCCATTGTTTCCGTTATGAAGGGGAAAATGCAGACTTCACCCCGGATTCCGATGACATCCCCTGGAGCATGGTACCGGAAAAGAAGATCAGCCCCATGGATGTAAAATACGTGCTCTCCTCTCATTTCCAAGGCACCAAATATGATTGCTACGGAAAATACGGAGATACGAGTCATGTGGGACAGTTCCGCCCCATCGGTATCGAGCGTACCTGCTTCCTGTCTCTCCATCAGAATAAAGAAGAAAAGATTAAGGACTTGGAGTGCATTACCTGGCTTGCCTTCGGAAGCAATGTCTTTAATGCCCTGATTCCCCTCTTCTCCTCCGTTGGCAAGATTCCCGCTTACTTCAGCACCACCAAGAAGGAAGTCAGCACCGACAGCTTTTATTGGAACAACCGCTTAATCGGCGCTTTGGCAAATGCATCCTACGCCATCAGCCGTTTCCATGTGGAGCGTTATCAAAACTCTGTACAGGCCAAGTGCTATCAGCTGATTCTGGAGTGCAAGAAGGAGATTGCAAAGAAAAAGAGAAGCCAGGAAGAAATTCGAGCAATGCTGGAAGAATGCAATGAAAAGATTGCCCGCTGCGCAAAGCAGGAAACAGCCGATCTTTTAGATAAGGTATTGTTTGAAGCCAGCAGCGTGATGAAAAACTCCTATTCCCGCTCCGATGCTTAAAGCACCGTGAAAGGCGGCATAACGCTCTGTCAATCAAAAGCATTTTTCACCAAAGGGCAGTGTCCCGAAGCAAAAGGCACTGCCCTATAATAAAGCACAATGCCCCATAACAAGAATTCCCCATTATAGAAAGAGGTATATTTATGACAACATTGATTTCCGCGGAAGATACTTGGGCGCTATGGACGATTCTGTCCCTTAGCGTGGCCATCTCTATCTACCTGGAACAAAAATATGTCTGGGCCAACAAGATTACCGGCTGTATCCTAGCCACAATCTTTACTTTGGTACTGGCAAACCTGAACATCATTCCTACAGAATCACCGGTATATGATGCGGTATGGAGCTATGTGGTTCCCCTGGCGGTGCCCCTGCTTCTCTTCAATGCCAATGTAAAAAAGATCTTGAAGGAATCCGGCAGAATGCTGGCTATCTATCTTCTGAGTAGTGCCGGAACTCTCTTGGGGGGCTTTGTCGCTTACTTTAGCTTGAAAAATGCTATCCCCAAGCTCAACGATATTATCCCTATGTTCGTAGGAACCTATACCGGTGGCGCAGTAAACTTCGTAGCCATGTCCGAGCAGTATGCTGTCCCGGGAAAAACCGTTTCCGCTGCCATCGTTGCAGATAATCTTTTGATGGCGCTTTATGTTTTTGTTCTCATTTCCCTGCCCTCCATGGCCATCATCAAAAAGCTGTATAAGCAGCCCTATGAGGATGCCCTCTTGGCACAATCCGAAGAGGACCGGGATAAAAACAAAACCATGGCAGCGAAGTTTTGGGGGGCAAAAAGCATTTCCCTAAAGGATATTGCCTTTGCGGTAGGGATTGCCTTTACCATTGTCACCCTTTCCACCAAGCTCTCCGGAGTCATCAGCGGTTTCTTCTCCGGAAAAGACGCCTTCAGTCAGTTTATGGGCGGTTTCTTCGGGAACAAATACCTGCTGATTACCACCATTACCATGATGATTGCCTCTTTCTTCCCGAAGCAAATGTCTTCCGTGAAGGGCTCTCAGGAAATCGGCACCTTCCTGATTTACCTCTTCTTTGCGGTAATCGGTGCCCCTGCCTCCATTCTTTTGATTATTAAAGAATCCCCATTGCTTTTGGTTCTGGCTTTGATTATGGTAGCGGTAAATATGATTATTTCCCTGATTTTCGGAAAAATCTTCAAGTTCTCCATCGAAGAAATCATCATTGCCTCCAATGCCAATATCGGCGGCCCCACAACAGCGGCGGCCATGGCGGTTTCCAAGGGCTGGACAGAGCTGATTATTCCGGGACTTTTGATCGGAACTCTGGGCTATGTGATTGGAAATTATCTGGGCATCTTTGTGGGAATGGTTCTGCATTAAACAAAACTTTACCGACTTTGTAAAAGAATCTCATTCTGCATAAAATACAAAAAAGCAGAAGAACAAAACGCAAAAAAGCAGAAGAACAAAACACAAAGAAAGCGGAAGAAACAGAAGAAAAAAGAGGCTTGCAAAAAATCAAAACTGTCTCCTATACAGCATGAAGACTATGGATATCTTGATTTTTTGTAGGCCCTTTTTCTAGTTCAGTAGCCAATCAATTAAGCTTACAACATGAATTCCCTCATATTCCTCATCCAATGCTTTGTCTAAAGTAATCACCATTTTGCCATAATTATCGGGAATTTGCTGTAAAGGCTTCAATTCTCTGTTTCTTACCGTCTCCTCCAGCATGCTCTCTGTAACTTGTACATAAAGCTTTTCATTGGCCTTTGTAGCAACAAAATCAAGCTCCAAACTAGCTATTTTCCCAATAGCAACATCATAGCCTCGGCGCAATAATTCAAAATACACTATATTTTCCAAGCTATGTCCCCTATCTCTATCCCGAAAACCTAAGAGATAATTTCTTAATCCGATATCCACGATGTAATATTTCCCCAGAGTTCTCAAATACTCCTTCCCCTTAATATCAAATCGCTTGACTTCGTAGAACATAAAGGATTCTTTTAAAGCGCTTACATAAGTTGCTATAGTTTGGGTTGCCGGCCTCCCCTGCCTCTCACGATTTTCCAGCAAATTTTCCGATACCAGAGTATTGCTCACGGAATTTAAGGATGTAGTGTTGCCGATATTATCAGCTAAAAATAGTATGATTTTTCTAAGAAGCTCCGCATCCGTAATCTGCCGCTGTCCTCTTCTTTTTTCCCGTTCCAAGATGTCTCGAAGCACCACCGTTGAATAGATGCCGTCCAGCACAGTCATCACTCTATCTTGCTCCAAGCCAAAATCTGCAATTCCGGGCATTCCGCCATAGCGCATATAAGCATCAAGTAAATCTCTTGTTTCTGCGATTTCTCCATTTTCCTTCCAGGCACGTTTTTTTGTTTCCCCAATAGGGGTCTGATAGTCTTTCAAAATATAACCATGAAAGTCTATGAATTCCTTAAAGGACAACGGATACATTTTCACTTCTATATATCTTCCGGCCAAGTAGGTGGAATACTCCGAAGACAAAAGATAGGAATTCGATCCTGTAATATAAATATCGCAGTTAAAATCTACGCGAAAGGAATTAATCGCATTTTCCCATTGATGAATTCTTTGCAATTCATCAAAAAACAAATAAGTTCTTTGATTCTTCGAAATCTTTTTTTTCACATAAGCATATAAATCCTTATAACTCATTTCTTGAAATTCTAAGGATTCAAAATTGATTGCTATAATCTGCTCTTGTTTTACTCCCAATTGCAAGAGATGTTCCTGCATCAACTTTAAAAGACTGGACTTACCACACCTTCTGATTCCCGTGATAACCTTCACCGGCTCCGTGTCTTGAAAAGCAATCAATTTATTCAAGTAAATATCACGTTCCTTTAATTTTCTATTCTCGCTCACCTCTTACACCTCCTTGCCAAATTTGATAATAAGAATACCCTAAACTTTTGTTTTTTTCAAGTTTAGGGTATTTATCAATCAAACTTTTTTATTTTCTATTTTTCCTATTCTGCTTTTTCTGCCCCTTGTTTGTCTCCTCCCTCTGTTGTAAAATAGTTCTGTTGTATTTTTTCTTGTTTGCTGATGAATTTTAAGCTATAAAGGAGGATTGCATGGCAGATTTTCAAGAAAATTACCTAGAAACAAACCGGCAGGAGGAGCAGGAGCGAGTACGACAGCTGGCCAATGACCCTGAGGTACAGGCACGACTCACAAAGATTCGCGGGGAGATGCAGGAAAATATTAAATGGAAAAATTTTATTATCATTATTGCTATCGCTGCTGCTGTACTGATTATTGTATGGAAGATAATCGGAATTATACTTGTAGGGCTCCTGTATTTTTTTGTCTATCGTCCGAAAAAAGAGGAAAGAAACGCCTACTTTGCAGAAGGCGGCAAGAATAACGATGATTTGTATGCAGAGGAATTCCTAAAGCCTATTCTTCAGAAAATCTTCCCAAAAGCAAATCTTGGACAAAGAGGAAGCCTGCCTCTGCATGCCATGAAAAAGGTAACGCCCAAATCAGAAAAATATGAGCCTTTCTTCTTCCTGTCTTTAGGGGATGAGCAGGACACCCGCATGTGTAATCTCTACTCTTCCCATATGGAAACCAGAACAGAGACCAGAGACGGAAAGGAATATACCAAAACCGTTAGGGTAACAGATTTTATCGGACAGGTTTTTTCCATGCAGCTTCCCGTAAACTTTAATGGACAGCTACGGGTTGTTCCCACCAAAAAGTCTTTAGTTCTAAAAAGAGAAGTACAGGATTCCTATCCCGGAGCCCTTCCCGGAGAGCAAAAGATCGATGTGGAGGATATTCAGCACAACGAAAACTTCAACATCTACTGCAGTGATGAGCTTTCCGCAAGAAAGTTCTTAAGCCCAAGAGTCTTGACCTGGTTTGACGAACACATTTCTCAAAACGGTCTTTGTGTCTATCTGGAGGGAAATAAGCTGTATATCTCCTTATATACTGATAACTTCATCTTCCCCACACCTCAGACTCGTGAAGCAGTAGACAGCTTGTCTATTGAGAAGGAATATAAGGAGCTTCGGAAGCAGCTTGATTTTCTTTTGAATTTTACGAAGGTATTCCAAGGGTAAATAGTGCATGGAGAGTACGCTATAAAATAAATTCTATCAAAAAGACCGATAAACCCGCATAGCGATGGTTTATCGGTCTTTATTTCTTTGGGGCAACTTTCCTCCTGCTCCCTTCAAGAGCACCGTACTATATCAAGGACAGCATCAAGCTAATACCAT
>NZ_CABSXI010000066.1:0-12684 GCF_902481605.1 uncultured Oribacterium sp.
GATACTGCATATCTACTCGGTCGATTCTGGCTGCCGGGAATTTCTCGGTCGGACGGAAAGTCTTATCGGTAACACCGCCATTAATTACATTCTTTAACTTGGTACGGACAAATGCAGCACCCTTTCCCGGCTTAACGTGCTGGAACTCTATAATCTGTACTACCTGTCCATCCATTTCAATTGTTATACCATTTCTGAAATCACCTGCAGAAACCATAAATCCTCCTAAATCACTTTTCTTTGGGAAAAACTCCCCCTTCTCTTAGGCACTTGGCCATTAACTCGGGAACAATTCTAATATAAAACAAATAAACATGCAAGCTTTCCTTCCGGAAAATCCGGCGAAAAAATCGGAATTTTCATAGAAAATCAACGGAAATGTCCTATTCTCTTCCTTCTAAAAACGATGTCCCCCACCGCCGGAGGAATGGCCTCCTCCACCGCTGAAACCTCCACCGCTAAAGCCGCCACCGCCACTACTTCCCCCGGAGCTTCCGGAAGATCTGGGAACATAGAGCTTATTTTGTGAAATCAAATCCTTTCGTCGCTGAGCAATAATAAAGTCCGGAGCCATAGCCCCAAGGATAGCCCCCGCCGCAGCCGCTTCGTTTCTTTTTCCTGTAATAAGCCAAAGGAAATTCAGAAGTAAGGCCAAGGCAGCCGCAAGAAACAAATTGCTGATCCAGCGCATAGGCGTCTCCACAAAGCGCCCCTCCATCTTGGCATTCATCTGCCGGAAAGCCATAGTGGCAGTTTTTCCGAAATCCCCATTAGATGCGTAACGGTAAATATTGTCTGTAATGCTGTCTGCCACATGATTATTGATGGTCTTGTATAAGCTTCCAGAACTTTGAATTCTGATTTCCCGATTATACATATCAATCAATAAGAGGCTGGCACTGCCGTTGGGAAAGGAATCCTCCAGCAAATCCTTGGCAGTGGACGCCGCAGAGTAGCCGCCCTCTCCGGAAACAAAGGCAATATTCCCATATTTTGTTAATGGGATCATCGCCTCCTTAACCTGCGTCTCCTCGGAAGAACTAAGTAAGTCACTTTCGTCCAAAAGATAGGCCTTGTAGCCGGAACTGCTATTCGTATAAACAGAAGCTTGTAACAACTCCTCACTGCTTAAGGCAAAGCTCTGAAAAGAAAGTGTCAGCAAAAAACTGAAAAATAGAAAAACAACAGCATATTTTTTCAATAATCCTCTATTCATCACTTCACCCCCTTTTTGTCAAAAAATTCCGGTATGGAACGGGTGGATAAAATATTGAACTTCTTAATCATTAAACACAGGGATAGAATCGACATAATCCCGCTTACCGCACTGGCCAGATAATAATATTCATCCTGTACCGGATGCCAAAGCATAATGCCTAAGGAAAAGAAAACGGAAATAAGAGCATATCCTGTTCCATTATGCCGAAGAAGCTTCGCCTTCTCTTCCTTGGACTTGTTTTTGTTTCCCGTAAGACTGTCTTCTCTCTTTTTGATTTTTGAAATCTGTCCCTGGGCCAGAACAATCAAGAGAGTGGACAAAACCATGGTGTACCAGGGAAGATTCTCCGCCTTGATTTGAAAAAATAAATTCAAAATCAGGAATATGGGAATGGCAATCATCATGGATGCGTTATGAAAACGGCTTTCGCTAATGGGAATATCACAGTAAACCTTACCGGTCTCTCCATTTACCACCGCATAGGCGATTCGATTGTCCTTTTTATAGCTCAAAAACCAAACCGGAAACATACCCCGCTCCACAGTTACGGATTTGGCACCGATTTTCGTCAAGGAGCGAATGCTTTCATTGTTTAACTGCATATCGCTTTCCTGAAAGCCCTGCCTTCCCAAGACGGAGGACCAAAGCTGTTGTTCCACCATATGAAGGGCTTTGGGCTCATATTGCTTGGCATCCGCATCCGCCACATCACTGTAAAAGCCTAAAAGGAAGTTCGGACTGAATTCCTTTAAATTCTTCTCGGTAAAGGGAGCAATACAGCCGGCAATTGTATCATCAAAGCGGGTGGAGGCATCATAGGGGATGTTGTTAAACTTTCCCTGTAGCTGTCCGGAAAGGGCATAACGTTCCTGATATTGATAGCTTCCGCTTCGATATTCCTTTAGTCCCTCCAATGCCAAGGGCTCATCCACCTCAAAGCTATAAAGCCAGTAGGGAAGATAATACCCCACAAACCTTTCCAGATACTCCGGATTTTCCAGTTCCTTATCATGGTAGATAGCGGAACGAACCTTGTCTTGATAACGCTTTTTACAATCCTCCTTGGTAAGCTGGAAGGGAATGATTTTCTGAGGCATCTCCGCCTGCTTCATTCGACTGGTGAACACCACAGAGGAACCGCAGTAGGCACAAAAGCCTGTACCGGAGAAATCCGTACTCTCTATCTCTGCCCCGCATTGGGGGCAGGTAAATACCTGGGTATCGTAGTACTCCTGTACCACTCCTTCAACGGTCTTATCCTTATCGTAGGGATTAAAAACGGAGTCGCATTGTTGACATTTCAGGCTTTGTGTTTTGATATCAAAGAGTAATTCTCCTGCACAATTCGGGCAACGGGCCATTTTTCCTCCTGTCTATTCCAATCTACTGTTTCTTAGGCTTTCGTAAGTTTTTTCTTTCTAAATCTTTGGTGTTCTCAGTAGAATCTCTTCTCTCTTTGGGCCATTGGAAACCATGGTAATGGGAACCTCCAACTCCTTCTCAATAAAGTCGATATAGTCTCTGCACTCCTGTGGGAGATCCTCATACTTACGAATTCCGCGGATATCCTGCTTCCAACCCTTCAATACGGTATATACCGGCTTAGCCTTTCTTAATAAGGGAGTTACCGGAAAATCACGAATTACTTCTCCATCGATTTCATAGCCGGTACAGATGGGAATTTCATCCAGATATCCCAGGGGATCCAAAACAGTTAAAGCTACCTGGGTTGCTCCCTGTAAAGCACAGCCATAGCGGGAAGCCACCGCATCATACCAGCCCACACGTCTGGGACGGCCTGTGGTTGCCCCGTACTCTCCCTTATCTCCGCCTCTCTTACGAAGCTCCTCTGCCGCTTCTCCGAAGAGCTCGCTGACAAACTCACCTGCTCCTACCGCAGAGGAATAGGCCTTGGTGACACAAACCACATCGGTAATGGCATAGGGCGGAATTCCTGTTCCTACAGCCGCATAGGAAGCCAGGGTATGGCTGGAGGTTACCATTGGGTAAATACCGTGATCCGGATCCTTCATGGTTCCCAGCTGTCCCTCCATTAAAATCTTCTTTCCTTCTTTAATGGCAGTTCTCAGGAATAAGGAAGTATCCTTTAAAAATGGCTTAATCTCTTCTCTTTGCTTCTTAAGCTCTACTAAAACTGTATTAAAATCCAAAGGCTCCTTGCCATAGAGATTGATAAACATAGCATTTTTGATTTCCAAAATCTTCTTTAGACGTTCCTCTAAAATATCATCAAAGTACAGCTCATTAAACTGTAAACCGATCTTGGCATATTTATCGGAGAAAAATGGAGCAATACCGGACTTTGTGGAACCGAAGCTATTCTTTCCTAAACGCTCCTCCTCATAAGTATCCTGCAACACATGGTGGGGAAGCATTACCTGGGCGCGGTCGGAAATGTAAATCTTGGGCTTAGGAACACCTGCCTCTTCCAAAGACTTCAGCTCTGCCAGGAATTTTCCGATATCCACGGCAACGCCATTTCCCAAAACGCAGGTTACATTGGGGTTAAACACTCCGCTGGGCAGAAGATGCAAAGAAAAACGTCCATAAGGATTGATGATGGTATGTCCCGCATTGGCTCCTCCCTGAAAACGAACTACAACGTCCGCAGATTCTGCCAAATAGTCTGTAATCTTCCCCTTACCTTCATCTCCCCAGTTTGCACCGACAATTGCTTGAACCATACTTGTTCCCCTTTCTTACATTTGAATTGTATAATGCAGTGCGATTGCACCCTCAAACAGTTAATCTCTAAAATCTAATCTTTTTTAATCAATCTTGTAATCCACTGATACACATAAAAAAGACTGGGAAGAATCATGACACAGAACAATAAGGCCAGCATATACTCCTTTTTTCCCCCGGTGAAAGCCAGAAACAATAAGGCTATTAGAGCAAGACAAAAAAGTATTAAAGTGAAAATGGCTATTCCTCTCTTCATATCTTTTCCTTCCTCAGTATACAAAATTTAAAAATATCGCACAAGATGCTTGTTTTAATTCTCAAAGCTTGATTTCTACTGAAAGATTCAAAAGCTCTTTATTCTTTTCCAGCAAAGGCGCGATATCTGTTGCAATGAAATCCTCCACCTGCTCCTTACAACGGCCGATGTATTTTTCCGGGATCAAAAGCTCCTCTAAGTCCGCTTTTTCCAATGGGAATTCCGGATCTTCCGCAATTCTTTGCAGTAAATCATTGTCCAGACCGTCTCTTTTCACTCTTAAACCGGCCTCCATGGAATAGCTTCTGATTTTTTCATGAAGCTCCTGCCGGTCTCCCCCTCTTTTTACACCGTCCATCAGAATGTTTTCCGTAGCCATAAAGGGAAGCTCTTCCCGAAGATGCTTTTCAATCATTTTAGGATAAACCACTAAAGCGGAGGCCACATTGTAATAGAGGTCCAAAAGTCCGTCTGTAGCCAGAAAAGCATGGGGTATAGAAAGTCTCTTATTAGCCGAATCGTCCAAGGTTCTTTCAAACCACTGGGTTGCGGCGGTAATGGGAGGATTCTGGCTCTCTGCCATTACAAAATTGGCAAGGCCGGCAATTCTTTCACAGCGCATGGGGTTTCTCTTATAGGCCATGGCACTGGAACCGATTTGCTTTTTCTCAAAGGGCTCCTCCACTTCCTTCAAATGCTGTAAAAGCCGAATATCATTGGAAAACTTATGGGCGGATTGAGCAATTCCGGAGAGAATCGCCAGAATCTTGGAATCAATTTTTCTGCTATAGGTTTGGCCGGATACGGGATAAACTCCGGGAAAATTCATTTTCCTTGCAATCTTTCTGTCCAGCTCTCTACATTTTTCATGATCTCCTTCGAAAAGCTCCAGGAAGGAGGCCTGGGTTCCGGTGGTACCCTTAGAACCTAAAAGCTTTAAGGAAGAAATGCATTCCTCCACATCCAGAAAATCCAGATACAAATCATGTAACCAAAGACTGGCTCTCTTCCCAAGAGTAACGGTCTGTGCCGCCTGAAAGTGTGTATAGCCAAGCATAGGCAGTCCTCTATACTCCATGGCAAAGTCCGCTAAGACCTTCATGCAGTTTAAAAGCTTTTTCCGAAGAAGCTTTAATCCCTCCCGCATGGTAATCAGATCCGTATTGTCTCCCACATAGCAGGAGGTGGCTCCCAGATGAATGATTCCCTTTGCCTTCTCACACTGTACGCCATAAGCATAGACATGGCTCATCACATCATGGCGAACCTCTTTCTCTCTAGCCATGGCTACATCGTAATTGATATCCTCTGCATGCTCCTTTAATTCCTGAATCTGCTCTTCAGTAATGGGGAGCCCCAGTTCTTTTTCACTTTCCGCCAGAGCAATCCACAGCTTTCTCCAGGTTTTAAATTTAAAATCGGAAGAAAAGATTTCCTGCATCTCTTTGGAAGCATAACGACCGGACAATGGGCTTTCGTAGCTTTGATGACTCATGATTCTCCCCCTTATTATTTCAAAACATCCGCCATACTATAGCTTCCCGGCTCCTGCTTTTCCAGGAAAAAGGCAGCGGTAATAGCTCCCTTTGCAAAGATTTTCCGACTATAGGCGGTATGATTTAAGCTAATGACCTCATCTTCACCGGCAAAAATTACTTCGTGGATTCCGGGAATGGTTCCTCCCCGAAGAGAAGACATACCGATTTCTCTCTTCTCTCTTGCTGTATCTCTTCCGGAACGGTCATAAACCTTTACCAGTGCTTCTCCGATACCCTCTTCCACAGCCTTTTCCAGCATCAATGCTGTTCCGCTGGGGGCATCCTTTTTTCTACGATGATGCGCTTCCATAATTTCGATATCAAAGTCATTTTCATAAAGCTTTTTCGCGGCAATCCGTAAGAGCTCCTGTAAAAGATTAATGCCCAAAGACATATTACCGGAACGAAGAATGGGAATCTGTTTGGAAGCCTCCTGAAGCTTCTTTTCCTGTGCTTCATTTAAACCTGTGGTGCAAAGCACAAGAGGCTTTTTTTTCTCCACTGCAAAATCCAGAAGAGCATCCACAGCCTCTTTTACGGAGAAATCAATAATACAGTCAAAATCTTCTTTCACTTCCGCTCCGCTTCCGTAAACCGGAAATCCGGGGTGCTTCAAATCCGTATGGGAATCCAGACCGGCTACAATCTCCATTCCCTCCGTCTTCTTTGCTACCTCCTGCACATTTTGTCCCATCACGCCCTTCGCACCATGTAATAATACCCTCATCTTGTTCCTCCTTCAGCTCCGGAAAACCACTCTACTTTTTCTTATTTATTCTATTTCATTTTTCCGCAGAAAAAAAGAGGGGCGGAAAAGAAGAAAATAAGAAACAGTTTATCCTGCATTTATTTTCTTTTCTTCACAGCCCCCTCTTCTCTATTAGGATAAAATCCCGTAGCGGCGCATTTCTTCTTTTAATACCTCTTGATGTGCTTCTTCCATCTCTGTCAGCGGAAGACGCATTCCTCCCACAGACTTCCCTTGTAAATTCATTCCTGCCTTTACCGGAATGGGGTTCACTTCCATAAAGAGGCTATGAATCAAAGGAAGCGCTCTCTTCTGCTCTTCCCAAGCCCCCTTCACATCTCCGGCAAACCACTTCTTGCAAATATCCGCTGTCTGTCTCGGTGCCACATTGGACAACACGGAAATAACGCCGGAACCTCCGATGGAAAGTAAGGGAACAATGATTCCATCCTCTCCTGAATAGAGTAAGAAATCTTCATCCACTAAACGCATCAGCTCTGCAGTGCCTCCTACATCTCCGGTAGCTTCCTTTACGCCTACAATATTTTTTACTTTATAGTAAAGATCTGCCATGGTCTTCGGCTCAATCTTCATACCGGTTCTGCCCGGCACATTGTACAGAATACAGGGAATGGAAACCGCATCCGCAATAGCCTTGTAGTGGGTATATAAGCCCTTCTGGGTTGCCTTATTATAATAAGGTGTCACCAAAAGCAGTCCGTCAGCTCCGGCCTTCTCCGCTCTTCGAGAAAGGTCAATAGCGGTAGCGGTACAGTTGGAGCCTGTTCCCGCAATAACGGGAATACGGTGATTTACCACCTTCACAGTATGAGCAACCACTTCAATATGCTCATCCTCCGTGAGGGTTGCCGCCTCTCCCGTGGTTCCTACTGCTACAATGGCATCCGTGCCTTCTGCAATTTGCTCCTCCAAAATCTCCGTCAGCTTCTCATAATTTACGCTGCCATCCTCATGAAAGGGGGTAATCAAAGCAACGCCAGCTCCTTTAAATAATGCCATAGTCTCACTCAACCTTTCTTATTATTTTCTGTTAAATCCGGCTCTCTTTCTAGCGGTAGGATCCAGAATCTTCTTACGAATACGAAGATTTTCCGGAGTAACCTCCAAAAGCTCGTCCGTATCGATAAAGTCAATACACTGCTCCAAGGACATAATCTTCTTCGGTACCAGCTTCAATGCCTCATCAGAGCTGGATGTTCTGGTATTGCTTAAATGCTTGGTCTTACAAACATTTAACTCGATATCCTCCGACTTGGGACTCTGTCCGATGACCATTCCGCTGTAAACCTTCTCTCCCGGACCGATAAAGAGGGTTCCACGGTTCTGTGCCTGGAATAAGCCGTAGGTAACCGCCTCTCCCTGCTCAAAGGCAATAAGGGATCCCTGATGACGATAGTTTAAGTCTCCCCTATATTCTCCATAGCCTTCAAACTCCGTATTCAAAATACCGTTTCCCTTGGTGTCGGTAAGGAACTCTCCTCTATAACCGATTAATCCTCTGGAAGGAATCTCAAACTCCAAACGGGTATAGCCGGAAGCTAAAGGACTCATGCCGTTTAAAGTACCCTTTCTCTGGGTAAGCTTCTGGATTACAGAGCCGGTAGCATCCTCAGGCACATCGATATAAGCAATCTCCATAGGCTCCAGCTTTACGCCCTGCTCATTTTCCTTATAAATAACCTCTGCCTTGGATACCGCAAACTCAAATCCCTCTCTTCGCATGGTCTCAACCAATACGGAAAGGTGCAGCTCTCCACGGCCGGAAACCTTAAAGCAATCTGCGGATTCCGTCTCCTCTACTCTTAAGGAAACGTCCGTATTTAATTCTCTGAAAAGACGGTCACGGATATGTCTGGAGGTAACAAACTTTCCTTCCGTTCCTGCCAATGGAGAATCATTTACCATGAAATCCATGGAAATGGTCGGCTCGGAAATCTTCTGGAAGGGCAATGGCTCCGGATTCTTCTCCGTACAAATGGTATCACCCACATGCAGGTCTTCAATACCGGATACTGCAACGATATCTCCAAAGGAGGCCTCCTCCACATCCACTCTCTTTAAGCCGTCAAAGGCATAGAGCTTGGTGATACGTACCTTTTTTCTCTTGTCCGGATTATGGTGGTTCACAACCAAAGCTTCCTGATTCACCTTAATCTTACCGTTCTCCACCTTACCGATTCCGATTCTTCCTACGAATTCGTTGTAGTCAATGGTAGAAACCAGGAACTGGGTTTCCGCATCCGGATCTCCCTTAGGGGCCGGAATAAAGTCCACAATGGTGTCAAAGAGAGGCTTCATATCCACGTCCGGATCTTCCAGCTTTAGCTTTGCATAACCGTTCTTGGAGGAAGCAAAAAGGAAGGGACAATCCAGCTGTTCATCGGAAGCATTTAAGTCCAGCATCAATTCCAAAACCTCATCCACCACATCATTGGGGCGGGCCTGAGGCTTATCAATCTTATTCACAACTACAAGAACAGGAAGACGAAGATCCAAGGCTCTTTGTAAAACGAATCTGGTCTGGGGCATGGGACCTTCAAAGGCATCCACCAATAAAATAGCGCCATCCACCATTTTCAAAATACGCTCTACCTCACCGCCGAAATCTGCGTGTCCCGGAGTATCTACAATATTAATCTTGGTATCTCCGTAGCTTACAGCGGTGTTTTTTGCCAGAATCGTAATGCCTCGTTCCCTCTCGATGGGGTTGGAATCCATCACTCTTACTCCAACCTCCTGGTTGTCACGGAATACACCGGACTGCTTTAAAAGCTCATCCACCAGAGTTGTCTTACCGTGGTCAACGTGGGCAATAATGGCAACATTACGTACATCTTCTCTATTCTTTAACATTTACTTCTCTTTCCCCTTAAAGAAACTTAAAAAGTCTCTTTAAATGATTCATTTTTATCTACAGTTCATTAACTTAGGAAGTATACCACCGGCTATTTTTGATTGCAAGGAAAACCACCTCTTGTCCATACTCCCCAATGTGCTTTTCCAAGGACAGATACTGCTCCTCTTCCATTTGTAGGAGAAGCTCCACCCTATCCGTATAGTTTTTCTCCAAAATCCGAATTCCCATTTCCTGGAAATCATATTCCAGTCTTCCCAGTAGTGTGTAGGGAATACTCAGCCGGATTTCTTTTCCCTCTTTTCGTTCCAAAAGCTGCGCTTCCGACAGCACCTGCTCCACCGCATCTCCATAGGCTCTGGATAAGCCTCCAGTCCCCAGCAGGGTTCCTCCGAAGATACGACTTACCACACAGAGAACATTTTTCAGCTCTTTACGTTCCAACCTTTGCAGTATGGGAGCTCCTGCAGTTTTCGCCGGCTCTCCGTCATCACTTTGCTTTTTCTGCTCCTGAAAAAAGCCTTCCCGCTCTTCCAGGAAAATATAAGCATAGCAGTGATGTCTTGCCTCAGGATAAGCCTTTTTACATTCCTGTAAATAAAGCGTAACATCCTCAAGACTTTGAAGCGGAAATAAAGAAGCATAAAATTTTGATTTTTTCACTTCCAGCATGGAGGTAAAACGATCTTGAATAAATTTCATGCTTCTTTTCCTTTCTCTTATTAATCTTCTCGCTTCTGCTTTTCTTCCTTGGGCTTATCTTCCTTTGTCTTTTTCTTGGAGGAGGGACCCTGTTCGGAAATAATCACCTCATCTCCGGAAGGTTCATCCTCATCCGCCGTCTTTTCCTTTACCTTATAACGGAAATAACGATCGTCCGTATCCAAATCCCGTAAATCCTCAGGCACCAGCATGGCTCCCCAGGAGGTATGGTAGGTACATTTGTCTGTGGGAACAGTACCCTTGGCAAAGAGCTCCGTAATCACCGCACTGCCGCGATAATCCGCAAAGCAACCGGAAATGGGAAGCTTACCGGATTTTCTGCAAACCTGCTCCTCCACAATATCCTCCGGTCTCTGGAAGCCCGGATCCGTCTTTCCTTCATGGATTCTAGTCATAATTTTCCGCCAGATATCCTTGTGGAAGCCGGTACCGCCATTGTATTCTCCGGAATTACTGTCCTTTAATACCTGATTATCATCGCAGCCTGCCCAGATTCCGCCTACATAATAGGGCGTAAAACCGATAAACCAGATATCCCTGTTGTTACTGGTGGTTCCGGACTTTCCCGCCTGACTCATACCGTCAAAATGGGCTCTGGTGGAAGTAGAGCTTACCCGGACACTGGAAGAAAAGGCCCGGTTGCTTTCCATGGACTCCCGCATAGCATCCGTTAAGAGATAGGCTGTGCTGGACTTCATCACCTGCTCCGGCTCATCCTCTGTGGTATCAATAATCACATTTCCATTTTGGTCTTCAATCTTGGAGAAGAACTTAGCCTTCTGAAACCGTCCCTTATTGGCAATCACAGAGAAGGCTTGCGTCATTTCCAGATTGGAAACGCCTCTGGTCAGACCTCCCAGGGCCAAGGCGGGATTGGCATCCTCCGGCACAAGGGAGGTGATGCCCAGGGATTCCGCATAGCGAAATCCATTTTCCACCTTTACCGTATCCATAAGGCAACGAACCGCTACGATATTCAGGGAATAAACGATACCGTCTCTAATGCTCTGAAAGCCCAGATAGCCACCGGAATACCAGTTTTTAAAGGTTTTCTTTCCAACAGTATACTCGGAATCGTAGTAGGTAGATGCCAATGTAGCACCGTATAAATCGATGGCAGGGGCAAAGGAGGAAAGAATCTTAAAGGTGGAACCGGGCTGTCTAAGCACATTAGAAGCTCTATTCAGTGTCTTACTCTGCTTCTTTTCTCCCCGACCTCCCGTTAAAGCCAGAACCTCACCGGTGGAGGGATCCATTAAGACAAAGGATGCCTGAGGCTGCAAAACATAGTCAATGCTTTCTCCCAGAATCTTATCCGAATCCACTACAACCTTGTTCTTAAATTCCTCAACCCGCTTATTAGCCTGATCCTTGGAGCTGAATAGGCCGTTAAAATCCAGTCCTCTACCTTCTTTTAAGTATTTCTCCAAGTCTTTTTCGCCATAGTTGACGATACTGCCGTCCTCATGCTGGATGGTTAATCGCCAGGTAATGGAATATTTCGCCGTATCATAGTTGTCCGGATTGTTGATTTCCTCATCCACAACGGCCTGTAAATCCGGATCCTGGTTGGCATAAATCCGTAAGCCTCCGGAATAGAGCAGCTTTGTAGCATCTTCCTTACTGTAATTCAGCCGCTCCATAAGGCTGTCCACCACCTGCTCCGTCAGCTCATCGGTATAATAGGAATAGGGCTTGTCGTCTCCCTGGCTCACGGAATTCACATTCTGGATTCTTTCATAAACCGGATCCTGCAAAGCCTCCTGGTAGCGGGCATCATCAATGTAGCCCTGCTTTAACATATTTTTTAAAACCTGGGCTCTTCGAATGGCATTTTTATCCGGATGGGTAATGGGATTCAAGCCGGAAGGATTCTTGGTAATCGCCGCAATAACCGTACATTCCGAAAGGTTAAGCTCCGTAACCTCTTTATTGAAATATCTTCTTGCGGCAACCTTTACCCCTAAGGTATTGGCTCCCAGATTAATAGTATTCAAATACTCCGTCAGAATACTCTTCTTCACTTCCTTCTTGCTTAAATTGCTCTGATCCTCCAGCTCCAAAGCCAGATACTGCTCCTGAAACTTTCGAACATAACGCTCAAACTTTCCCTCATGCAAGCCTCCACCGAAAACATTGTTTTTCAGAAGCTGCTGGGTAATGGTAGAGCCTCCGCCGGCAGAACTGTCATCGGAAACCACACCCTTGATAGCACGCATAATGGAGCGAAAATCAATACCGTTATGGCTCCAAAAGCGCTCATCTTCTATGGCCACAAAGGCATTAATCAAATCCTTGGGAAGCTCCTCATAGCTTACTCTTTCTCGATTGGATCCCTCCGTAACCAGAGTGGACATAAGATTTCCTTTTTTATCGTAAATCTTGGTAGCATACTCTGTAGGACCCACATGGATTTTATGGATATCCGGTGCCGAATCCAGAATCCCCCGGAACAGGCCGTAGGAAAAGGAGGCTCCCAGAAAAAGACTTGCCAGCAAGAGAAAGAGGCATAGACTCTTAATAATCCCCGTGAGTCTATGCCAAATACGAGCTCTCTTGCTCTTCATTTCATCTATGCGATTCTCTATATTATACCGTGTAAAATTCATATTCTTCCCT
>NZ_CABSXI010000067.1:0-12468 GCF_902481605.1 uncultured Oribacterium sp.
GGAAGTCCCTCGGTGGATTTATAAATTCGGGCAGGCTTTTCAGGGAAGAGTGCATATTGAATATGAAAATGCAACGAATTCCGCCGCGCTTCGGGATGCCAACTTATTTCTCTTTCTTTGGCTTTTGGTCAATGTTTTGACCTTTGTTTTTCTATACCATAAGAACGGAGACGCTCATGCCGCTCTCTATCAATGCATGAAAATGCCATTTGCTACGATCATCGTGGCTTTAATAGTCCACCCAATCTTGCTCCTTCTTAGAATGCAGTTCAGTTCTTCCGAAGACGCTTATCATATCTACTCCACTACCAATGCAGTTCGCGGAGCGGCATTTTTTTCCGTCTTCCTTCTGGCTCTTTACGTCAATATGTAGAACTTCCGTACAAGCCCGTGAAACACCTCGAAGTCTGAAATGAGCAATTGTATCTGCTAAGCAGGCAAACCGTCGACTATTCGTTATGGAAAATCCATCCCTCGGCATAACTTTTCATGTAGATTATTCTCTTACCAACTACGGAATTCGCACTCAAGGGAAATGCATTAATATCCTGCTTCAGCCAGTAAGAAGGGAAGCATAATCCCTCCAAGAATCATCCAAGCGGCAAGATTAATGCCTAAAATGGCTAAGAAAAACATAGCTATAGAATTTCCTTTTCGAATCTGTACGGTAAAGTTGCTCAAATCCACCGGCTGTTTGAAGAGAAGATTTTCGATAGATGCCTCCAGCCTGTCTCTCACGCTGCTTTCTCCATCTAAAGAAAGGGTATAATTTCCCTCTTCTTCTACCTGAAAAGAGTAGAGCTCCATTCTTGCCATTTTAAAGCTACTTACCGTAGGCCGCATAAGGCTTGGAAAAAGATTCACGCTCTGACCTGTCTCCTCCTCTACCAGCTGGAAACCGATTTTCCCAAGAGGAGATTTCGTGAATTTCTTCCCGCTAAGCCAAATCCCGTATTTTCCCTGAGGAAGGTGAACTCTTCCCTCTTCCTCTAAACAGGGCATTTCGAAGAATAGCTCTGCCTTCGCAAAGCGGATAATGTTTCTAATGCTGAAAATCAATAGTGCAATTCCCATTGGGATCAATAAAAAACATAAATTTCTCATCTTGTCTCTCTTTCTAAAATGCTATCTTTACTGTCATTCTTTAAGAATACATAATATCTTTGCTTGAGAACGGCATAATGTCTTTGTTTAAGAACGCATAAATAATATAAACGTCAATCCCAAGATAGCACAAATCGCAGTGATTATAGATAAAATTTTCCCCCTCTTCCAATATCGCACCGTAATATACAGACCATCCAATATATCAAAGCCGGGAATACTCTGGAAAATAAAGTGCAAGATACATTGTCCTACTTTCCAGCCCTTTTGCTTTCTACTCAGTAAAATCAGGCAAATGGCATAGCTAAGTCCTGCTAATCCCGCCATAAAAGACATTCCGAGGAAAAGTGGTGCCACAACTAAGCTCATGGCAAAGAAAAAGGGAGCAATGAATAGGGTGGCCGGTAGAACCAGTAGCACAAAGGAAAGCCCTATTCCGCCAAGTAAGACCACAAGAAATATGGCCAGTAAAATGAGTACAGCAGGCAGAGAACTGTATTTAAAGAAAAGAAAAGCCTTTATGCACTGTTCACTGTCCCCTCTTTTAAATATCTTAAAAGCCTCCACAATCTGAGTGATTAAAAAGCCGGTAAACACAAGGGCAGATAGGATATTCAATAAGACATAAAGCTGTAAACTGAATATGGGGCTTGCCGGAAGTAGAAGTATAAAAGTAATCCACACATATAATACAAAAATATAAAAGATTCTGAGAATCCATGAAAAATGCTTCATAATCTCTACCTCCACCGTTGGTATGTCTTGATGATTTCTACTGCCGGTCCGGCAATTTTAGACCCATACTTTCCTGCTCTGATAATCTCTGACTTTGCCTTTTATTATCTTAACATTGCCCAACTGCTATGCTATTTACTTTATTTCTCAAAAAACATCCTAGTATTTTATGTTACGGAACGCAATAAAATAATCATAGCGCACTCTACCTTATTGAAAGTTTATACATCACTTTTAAACCAGAGTGTGTTTCCAAGATGGACTTTTATCCGGAAAAGGGACAAACAGAATAGAAAGCCGGTTGAGAAATCCGAACTTAAAACTTATCTTTAATCTTTTTCGTAGAAAACAATATCCATACGATCATTGATCTTATCCATTTTTCCGGTCTGATGATAGCCCATCTTTTCGTACAAATGAAGATTCCCTGCTTCTTGCAGTATCGTGTCCAAGCACCAGTGATGGCAACCATGTATTTTCTCTACCGCAGAAATTGCCGCTTGGGCATATCCTTTATTTCTATGCTCCGGCATAATCCAGATTGGAGATATTCGTCTTCTACTAGTATCTTTCTTGTCAATCACGCGAATGACACCGACATTTTCATTTTCAACAACAATAAAATAGTAAACAGTCCAAGGCTGTTCGTACCTTGCAATGATTTTCTCCAGCCCCTCTGCACCGGGACTCATGTCATAGTCTTGATATTTATCCAATAATTCCGAGAAAGCCTTTATTTGCATTTCCCATATGGCTTGCAAATCCTCTCTAGTAGCAGCCTTTAATGAAACCGTAGCCATTAGATGACCTCCCTCTATATGCGGTAATCCCTATTACTGTTTAACTCCATTATACAGGTAAATCTGCGAAGTTTACAAAACCAAAGTCATTACCTATGGTCTATAAAGAAATAAGAAGCAACATAGGATTTATAAAAGTTAAATATCCTGTCTTAAACAATCAGGATGAAGGAACGAAAATTCAGCATGGACAAAATGGCTGAAAGTGCTAAGCTACTATTAGTTAAACGAGACTAATGCAATATTTCTTGTTCTATCATTATGTTATCTCATTATATTTTATTCCTATAGTTCTGTAGTTCATACGGCACGTACTCAGTAGCATAGTCTGAACTACATTGATGAAAAAGTTTAGCGAGGTGAGTGTAATGAAATACAAAGGAATCTATTTTAACTTATTCAGTTTATTCTTGAAAAAACCGATGGTAAAAAAGTTCGGGAAAGATAAGACGAAGGAGAGCTTGCAAAAAGGACGTATCTTATACCGGGAAATGCTGGAAAACACGGATGATATCGGAGAGAAAAACCCTATGGCCCACAATATTTACTCCGCCTATGTTTTTCTGGCAGTATGCAGAGCAGGTAAGTTTTCGGTAGAAGATTTTAGAGAAGTGATTGCTGCATTTATGGACAATTGTTTCATCAGGAAAGCCATGAGCTCCATAGATTTTAATAAAGAGACGGACATGAAGAAATTTGCCGAAAGGATGCATAAGGCGGAAGAATGGGCGGAGGCGCATCCGGAATATCAGGATAAAACCTGGGATTTTCATTTTGATGAAAAGCGACATAAGGACGGCTTTTATTATCACTTCACAAGATGCCCCTTGGAAAAATTCGCAAGAGAAAATGGCTATCTTGATTTATTGCCTTTGTGCTGTGACATTGACCACATCGCGGTTGAACGAAACAAAGGAGTATTGCATAGAGAGCAAACGCTGGCGACAGGAGGCACAATCTGTGATTACTGGTTCGTGGGGAATCAAACGAAGAATCCATGCTAATAATCCAAAGAGATAATGAGTTCCTCTAGGAGAAATACCCAAGCGTGATGCTCCACGCTTCGCGAGCGAGACTCGTTAAGAACACAATCCTTCATACCTTTGAGCGATTCCAATACAGAAAAAACTATAGAAGGGAGCTAAGATTATATGGGCTATTATTTTTTCTATTTATTCTTTGCCTTTATTATTTGTCTTGCCTACAGCTTCTCTTTTTATCTTTATCTTCTTTTGGAATTTGCCGTTAAGCAGAAAAAAGAAGTACCGGATTGGTTTTATCGTATCGGGCAGAGTATGCAGGACCGTTTTCATCGGGTTAAATTAGAAGATAGGACGAACTATGACGGACTAAAGCGGAGCCGTTTTTTTCTTCGCGGAATGCTTCTTTTAAGCTTCTTTACCTATCTGTTCTTTCACTCCCAAAGCCATGCTATTTCTTCCGCACTTTTAAACTGCGGAAAAGCACAGTTTGTCATCTGCTTTGTGATGAAAGAACTGACACAATATTGGAATTTAGGCTCCACTCCAAAGGAAAAGAGAAGTTATTATTCACCAAGCTTTGCCATAAGCGGATGCTTCATCATCAGCTCAGTTCTGCTTCTTCTTTTCGTGGTAAGCATGGAGCAACTAAGATTTCACATTTCCTTTCCATAGTTGTTTCTGTCTGTGATCAATTCCATAAAGCTTTTAGATCTGTATAACTTGCAAAACTCTATATTTTCCTGTATCTACATAAGCAAAAGGCTATTTTAAATCAGAGAAGCCAAACGCTAATCTACTAAATATTAAAAGGCTATATATTGAAATACAAGCGTAAAAACCCCAGTATCAAAAGATGCACCGGATAGAATGCATAATTCAGCCACTTGCTCTGTTTTCCTCTTTCCCCATTATACGTTAAGCATAATCCAAATCCCAAAAAAGAATAAATCTCCTTTATGATAGACAGAAATCCAAGCCCTGCGCCCCAAAGGGGTTTTTGATAGAAAATATAAAAAAGATAAGCCACTATTACTGCATGGAAATCATAGTCCAGGCTCAAAAACATCGCTAAAATACTGAAAATCCCCACAAGAAGCAAAGAAAATCCGTACCATAAAATTCTGTTCGGAATTTTCCTTTTGAAACTGTCGATGATCCAAATACAACTAAGACATAAGGCCAAAGTAAACATCATGTTATTCCAATTTGGATTGAAAAGCACTTTAGAAGTAAAGAGGTCAAAGGGCACTTCGGAAAGAACGCCAAAAAGGAAAAGATTCAGAAGGTACTTTCTCCGATTTCTCGTCTTAAAAAATCCCTCCACTAAAAAGAACATAAAGAGAGGAAAGGCAATCCTCCCCAGAATCGAAAGCAGATTCGATACCTGAAGCAAAAAGCCTTTCCCTTCTAAAATTGGTACTAGCAAAGCATTATTTACATGATCAAGAAGCATGGAGAAGAAGGCGATAGCCTTTAGCTGGGCTCCATTAAGGCATTGTACTTTTTTGCTATTCAGCCGCTTTCCATGCTCCATGATTTCTTCCACCTTTATATTACTTTTTATCCTAGTATACTTTTGTATTTTGAAAATGACAGCCGGTTTTTATTTTAAGACTGTCTTCTCCAGCTATCCAGTAGCTTCCCCAAAATCCCATGAAGCTGTGTTTTTTCTTCTTCTGTAAGAGACTGGAATAAAGAATCTCTATCTTTCAGCTCCTCATCAAGAAGAGATTCCGCCATTTGGCGTCCCTCTTTCGTCAACTTAACCATCTGGGTCCGTTTATCCGTCTCACTTTGCTTACGCTGAAGCAGTTGTCTATTCTCCAGCTTTCCAAGAATTTCGCTGACAGATGCTCTTTGCAAATGAAGCATTTCTGTAATTTCACGCTGGGAAAGCTCTCCACCATGCTCCGCTAATTCCCGAATAATACGGTTTTGTCCAATATTATGCCCTTGCAAATGAAACAGATAATGGCCACATTCTCTTAGTCGGGCAAATAATCCCTTCGCCCCTGTTTCCTCAGTATCAAAAGGCAAATGGCGTTTTTCTCCATGACCATGCCTTTTCCCTCCTCTTTTGTGAAAATCGTGATGCACATGTCTATCTAAACGCCCATGCGTTTTACCTTCTAAATGGCCTTCGTGCCCTTTGTGACCATTATTGCCTTCATATTGTTCATGTCTTTCTTCCATATCAATACCTCCATTTAAGCGACGACCTCTTTCGCAAGCCAGGGCATTTAAAGGACACTGTCTGCCGCACCCCTGGCATCTTTTCTCCAAAACTGCTGTTTCTGTAATAGTTTTATTATACTCTCTATCTTCTCTCATGTAATCTTATCTCCTTAATCATTTATGTTAGGTACCTTTCGATATGCAAATGATATCACTCTCCCTAATATTTGTAAAGTACCTTGCAAATATTTTTTTGAAGTTTTTTACAAGAAAAAAGCACTGCAAAGATACAGTGCTTTCCTATCGAAAAATACTAGTGAAAGACTTTTCTATGAAAACAAGCTCTTCATAATCTTCTTCGGTATACACATCATCACGGTTCTTTCCGGATCCACCACCTGACAAAAACGCAGGTCTCCCACGGCGCTGAGAAGCATACCGGCTTCGTTTAAAGAGAGTCCCAGATTCTCCTGTACTCTTTCATTCATGACACGTACCGCATGGAAAACCGCCTTTTCGATATCTTCGTGGGAATAAATTACGCCGCAGAGCTCATCATTTTCCAGCATAGGGATTTCAATGCTAATCCCCTTAATTACAGATAGTCTTACCTTCACCTCCGCAGAAATTTCTACACCGCTGACCATCACCTCTCCGTCTCCCATCGCCGCATGCACATCTCCTAAGGAGAAGATAGCGCCCTCATGGAATACGGGAAAATAAAGGCTTGCCCCAACTTTAATGCGCTTATTGTCCATATTTCCGCCGTGGCAGCCCGGTGTACCGCAGTTAATGGAGCCGTTTTCCGGCGCAACACCGATAACACCAATCATGGGTGTAACATCAAAAACAAGCTTGTCGCTAAAATGAACCTTTCCCTCTTCCACCTGAATCCGTTTTACGGATTCTTCTTTCACCAAAGAGCCAAGGACGCCGTTCTCCGGAAGGGCACACATTACACCCTGCTTATCCAATACAATTTCCAGGATTTCCACCTTGAGGACATCTCCTGCCTTTGCATTCTGCACATAGACAGGGCCGGTGGCGGGATTGATACGGTCCCAGTTCAAAGCTCCGATACAGCTTCCCTCTTCACTAAGCTGGTTATCAAAGCAGTCGTGGGTACGGAAAATGACTGTTTCTCCATCCATCACCTCCGCAACACATTCATTTTTAGCGTCAAAAGCAAATACTCTATTATTTTCAATGATTTTCATAATTTTTCCTTCATCCGCTTCCCTAGGCCTAATTCGGCCTTTTGATGTAATACAAGTTTAAAAAAACGGATGATTCTCCTTTCTGTCTCTAGGTTTCAGTATATATTTTTACTTCATGAGATTTTAAAAAAGTCGAAGCTACTGAACCAATAGCGAATCGTTGTAAAGAGGCATTTGCCATTCCGGATTAAGATTCCAATAGTTTTCGCCTCAATGATACCATCCTATACAAGCACCTCCTAATAGTCAAATGCTTGTTAGGTTTTGCAGCATTCGGCAATGTAGGTTTTGCAGCATTCGGTAAAGTCTCACTTTGTTTTTGATGGCTAAAAAGAGGCTAGAAGTAAAATAATGAAACTGGCATGATTTTCTATAAAGGTGTATACTTCCAATCGGAACGCCATTGTCATCAAAATCGACTCGGAAAGAAGGCAGGAAAATGAAGAAAATTCTTATTGTAGTAGATATGCAAAAGGACTTTATTGACGGTTCTCTGGGAACAAAGGAGGCGGAAGCCATTGTACAAAAGGTAAAAGAAAAAATTCTCTCCTATCCCAAAGAAGATGTCTACGCAACCCTAGACACCCATAGAGAGGATTACCTCTCCACTCAGGAGGGAAAAAATCTTCCTGTTTCTCACTGCATTAAGGGGACGGAGGGCTGGCAGTTGGACAGCGCTCTTCAGGGCTTAATCTTAGAGAATCATTTCTTTGAAAAGCCCGGCTTTGGAAGTTTGGAGTTGGCAAATGCTATGAAAGCCCTTTGTCAGGAATCCAAAAGTAGAGGGCAGGATTGCTCCATCGAGCTTATAGGCTTATGTACCGATATCTGCGTGGTTTCCAATGCTCTTCTTATAAAGGCATTTTTACCGGAAGTCCCTCTCTCTGTGGATAGCCGGTGTTGCGCCGGGGTTACTAAAGAAAAGCATGAAGCCGCTTTGGAGACTCTACGCTCCTGTCAGGTGGAGGTGCTATAGAAAAATAACGGGCTATCAAAATCAAAATTATATAAATTTTCGGCAATATAGGTCTAAATAAGGGGTAGTCTGAGCCCGTCGGTACTTGCGAAAAACAAGAGAATCGCAGTTTTTCGCTTAGTATCCGATACGTGGCGAAGCTAGCGAGAGCGTGCCCCAAATTTAGACCTATATTGCTTAGAAAACTATTTTGATTTTGATAGCCCGTTATGTTTTCTGGTATGAAATTCAGCGTCCGCTTTATTTCTCCAATGCCTGATCCACATCGGCAATAATATCCTGCACATCTTCAATGCCTACAGACATTCTGATAAGATCAGGAGATACGCCTGCTGCCAGCAGCTCTTCATCATTCATCTGTCTGTGGGTAGTGGATGCCGGGTGCAGCACACAGGTTCTGGCATCAGCAACGTGGGTAACGATAGCAGCCAGCTTCAGAGAATCCATAAACTTTACAGCCGCCTCTCTTCCCCCTACTACACCGAAGGAAATAACTCCGCAGGAACCCTTTGGCAGATACTTTTTAGCCAATTCATGCTGGCTGTCCTTTTCCAAGCCGGAGAAGGAAACCCAGGATACCTTCGGGTGCTTTTCCAAATGCTTTGCTAAAGCCAAGGCATTTTCATAATGTCTTTCCATTCTTAAGTGCAAGGTTTCCAGACCTACGCCAAGGTAGAAGGAGTTTTGCGGAGAAGGAATGGAACCTAAGTCACGCATCAGGTTGGTGGTCATTTTCACAATATAAGCCGCCTTCCCAAAGCTCTCCGTATAGACTGTTCCGTGGTAGGTTTCGTCCGGAGTGGTCAGTCCCGGGAATTTCTCACTATACTTGGTCCAGTCGAAGTTTCCGGAGTCCACAACCGCACCGCCAACCGCATTGGCAAAGCCGTTCATGTATTTTGTGGTGGAGTGAGTCACGATGTCCGCTCCCCATTCAAAGGGTCTACAGAAAATCGGGGTAGGGAAAGTATTGTCCACGATTAAGGGAACGCCATGCTGATGGGCAGCTGTGGCAAATTTCTCGATGTCTAAAATTTTCAAGGCCGGATTCGCTAAGACTTCTCCAAAAACCAGCTTTGTGTTGGGACGGAACTTGGAATCCAGTTCTTCCGGAGAAATGTCCGGATCCACGAAGGTGGTTTCAATGCCCATATTTTTCATGGTCTTTGCAATTAAGTTATAGGTTCCTCCGTAGATTGCGGAAGAAGCAATCACGTGATCTCCTACACCGGCAATATTGAAGATGGCATAGAAGTTTGCCGCCTGACCGGAAGAGGTTAAGATAGCCGCTACCCCGCCCTCCAGCTGGCAGATTTTATTTGCCACAGCATCATTGGTGGGGTTAGCCAGTCTGGTATAGAAATATCCGGACTCCTTTAAGTCAAAGAGGTCTCCCATTTGCCGGGAAGTCTCGTATTTAAAGGTTGTGGATTGCACAATAGGAACCACTCTGGGCTCTCCCTTTTTCGGCTCATAGCCCCCCTGTACACAGATGGTATTAATGTTGTAATTTGCCATGGTGTTTACTCCTTTCGCTCATTTCAACTACTATATAGTTCTAAAACTTGGCTTGTCAAGAAAGAGAATATGCAAAGCTGTTTCGCACTATCCACGTCCATACTTCATATTATCTTTCCCATATTTAACCTTGTGTCTCTATTGTCAAGGAATCCAGAACATCGGCTGTAATACTGTCCACTGTCTTTACATTGATTTCCGTGCTATTTGGAATTGTTTCATAAAACTTATTTTTCACACTGTCATAACTAACCAAGGTATTTGATTCCGATACAATCAGCTCGGCGCCTCCCTGGGGTTGTATATTATTTAAAATGGGAACAGCCATCAGAGAGCTGTTAATGGAATAGATAAGCCATACA
This sequence comes from uncultured Oribacterium sp., assembly GCF_902481605.1. Taxonomy (NCBI): domain Bacteria; kingdom Bacillati; phylum Bacillota; class Clostridia; order Lachnospirales; family Lachnospiraceae; genus Oribacterium; species uncultured Oribacterium sp. The sequence goes on from NZ_CABSXI010000067.1 coordinate 9,871, forward strand.
TTTCCGTTTGCAGATTCATAATAGGCCTGATACATCGGATATTTATCCGAAGTCTTTTCCGTCACTTCATTTTCCGGTTCCAAATCCCCTTCCAGAGAATACACCGCAGTAAGAATACAATCCGAAAATCCTCTTTCCGACAATAACTTTCTGACTTCCTTTCCGCTTTGCAAATTTTTAGAATCTTTTGCATCGATTTCTTTTAGAACTTTTGCGTGATTCTCAAAATATTCATCGGCGTCCACTGCTGCCACTGTATAGGACTCATCATCCAAAACCTCTCCATGCAGTTCCACATCCATTCTTTTTTCACTACTCTTCTGAAAATCTTCCGGACTAACAATGCCAAAATGATCCAGTACCATAAGCACCGCTACAGCCACAACAAGTAGTACAAGTAAGAGTAGAATCAATCGTCCTATCCACTTAAGTATTTTGCCTAGTAGTGAGGGAGTCATTTCCGTATCTTGCTCAGCCATTTTTGTTCTCCTTTTTTCTTAAAAAATGTATATATTCGTATTAATTATACACTAAAAAATCAAAAAACAAAGGCTAAATTTTTCAGAAACTGCTAAATTTACTAAACATCTTTGACTTACGGAATAAAGTACCAGGAAAATTTGTCAGTCTTTACGCCCGATAACCCCTCTCTCATAATAAAAAATATACTGCTGAATAATCCCTGCATTTTCCCCATACAAGGAAAATGGAGATACGCCTCCACATTCTTTCTCTATGGCGCGGAAAATCCAGACATCCACCGGAACGCAGGCAGTTCTTCCATAGGCAAAGAGGGCAATGCAGTTTGCCACCTTTATGCCTACGCCCATGACGGCCTGCAGCTTTTCCAGCAATATATTGTCGGGAAGTTCTGCAATGGCTTGTAAATTCAGCTCTCCACTATTGACCTTTTGTATTGCGTCCAAGATATACTTCACCCTATAGCCAAGACCACAGGCTGCCAGCTCTTCCGCTGTAGCTTCCTTCATTTCTTCCGGAGAGGGAAATGCCTTTAGCCTCTCTTGTTCAGTAACAATATCATGGCCGTATTTCTCCGACAGGGCTTCCACGGATTTGATGATGGCGGGAATACTTTTCCGTTGGGAAATAATAAAGGTTAAAAGCATTTCCCAAGGATCTTGTCGCAGGAGCCGCACTCCACGACCATGAGCAATGGCCTGATCCACGAATTCATGCTTTCCGCTTTCTGAAACAGCGATTTCGCTATAGCATCTTTCCAAATCAAAAAAGGGAAACCAGACTGTTTCCCAGCTTTTCTGATCACAGGACACCGTATACACTCCGGGCTCTCCCTCTTTCGGACGAAGGTAAATGGCGGAATCTCCGGAGATAAAGCGATAGCTTCCGTCTTCCAGACATTTTCCCCGGAAGCACTGTCCGCTTTCAATAATTTTCTCTAAGTCAAAATCATCTTTGATGGTCACTTGCATAAATCACACTCCTATAAAGCTTTGGGAAATATCATAGCACAAAAGACCCGCTAAAACTGTTCAGCCTTATATAAATTCTTTCATCACTTGTATCAAAAAGTCGCTCCTTTATGTTATACTTAAAAAGTTTCAATAAGAACATAAATATAAGAAAGGAAGAACGATGCATCAAATTGATTTAACAGAAGAAGAACGGCAAAAGCTTAGAGAACTTTGGTTTCGCCTATCCTGATATATCTCGGGAATCACTTTACCGTCTTTCAGGGCATATCTCTGCTTTTTAATAAGTATCTTTGGGGGATAGTTGGTTCTTCTCTCCTGGCTATCGTTGGTCTATACATCTTAGCCGCAATTCTTAGTATTATTTTTAAAATAATAAAAATACCGGATACTAAGGAAGTCTATTTGAATCGAATACTCCCTCCGATGATAGAAATCATTTTTCCCAAGGCAGAATTTGACGGGAACAATAATCTTCCTCTAAATGCATTTAAAAAAGCGGTGCCAATTTTTTCTTATTACTACCCGGCCGGTTTACTGGATTTGCAGGAGCAACCCGAGCTAAAAATCACCGACTTATATGCTTACTCTCCCCAAAAGGGAAAAGACAGGAAAGGTTTATACGAATTCTACGGGCAAATTTATACTTTACAATATCATTCTCATTTTGAAGGACAGCTAAGAATTGTTCCCACGGAGAAAGTGTGGGGGAAAGAAACAAATGGAGGGCATTTTCCTGCCTGTGACGGAGAAAAGAAAATCGATGTAGAAGATATTACCCACAATGAACATTACAATATCTTCTGCACCGATGAACAGGCTGCGCGAAAATTTCTGACACCGACTATGATTTCCTGGTTTGACAGACAAATTTCTTCCGGGTTAGGCTTTTCCTTAAACGACGATCGAATTTACTTGATAGTGAAAAGCGACTTGGCCTTATTCACTCCCCCAAAGAATAAGAAGGCATGGAAAAAATGGAATATGGAGAAAACCGCCCGGCAGATAAAGTCCATGGTGGCTTCAGCCAGAGAACTTGCGGAAATGTTCTAACTAAAAAAGATATACTATATGCTCTACGAGCGATATCGTTAATCACTACCACCCGTCAAACGGGTGGTTTGCTCGGGGCTATAAGCCCCTGCTA
>NZ_CABSXI010000068.1:0-12439 GCF_902481605.1 uncultured Oribacterium sp.
CTCTGTGAGCTCATACTTAACGTTATCTCCACCTCAACGGTTTTATAGTTCTAATATTTAACACAACTTGACTTTTCTCGTCAAGGACTTTTTATAAATTTATTTAACCGACTGCTCTGTTATAGGTTTCCGTCATCTTGGAAGCGGCCTCACTGATTTTCTGGAAGCTTCCATCGGTAGCCCATAAAATTTGCAAGTCATTCTCGGAAAATCCTTTTCCGCTTTCTTTCCGGTCAATCAGCTCCTGAAGCTGCTTCTTAAAATCTCCGGCAGCATCTGCAAAGGTAGTAACGTAATAGTTGTTATCAAAGCCTTCCTTCTCCGCAGCATCTTTATCCTTGGAAAGGGGCACAAATTCCAAAAGCAGGGTAGCCAGCTCGTCATACGCAGGACGTATCTTTGTCAAATCAAGGTCGGCAATATTGACCTCCGCTACATTGGGCTGCTCTGAAAAGGCGTCAATAATTTGATTTTTCAGATCCATGATTCTCAGCATATCATAGCGAATCGTTAAGCCGTTGTCCTTCATTCTCTGCATTTCTTCTTGCTGTCTTTCCACAGAAAGGCTATGAATGGCTGCGGTATAAGTATCTGCCGGATCGATATAGCTTTGTACCAAAGGGAAAAGTCTGCTATGAATTTCCTGGGCCTTGGCATACTGATCATCCTTATAGGCCTGCAAATCTCCATAACTGGCCGCCTCGTTATAAACCTTCATGGTTTCCAGTACGATAGGAGCCAAAGTTTTTACCTGCTCATCTAAATCGATAAACTTGGTTCCGGCATTGGCCTGATCCAGATAGTTCTGTACCTGCTCCATGTCATAATCGCTAAAGCTGACCGTAGTATAATGCCCGCCTTCTATTACCTTGAACTCTGTCTCCGGCTCTACTCCCTCAAAATATCTGCCGATATTATCTTCAAAATTACCGGTTAGGAAATTGCTAAAATCCACGTAATTGTTGTATTGTGTCAGCTCATCGTCGCTTTCCCCGGAATCAGCGGAAAGGTTCTTTTTCAAAGCATCCAAGGGGTTATTCCCGGAATCACTGCTGTCCCCGCCGCTCTCTCCGCTTTTTTCCTGCTTAATAGCATTCTGCGCCATTTTTAAGTCTTCACAGGCAGAAAGGCTGAGGGCTAAGGCAATTGCGCCAAGTCCTAAAACGATTTTTTTCATACATTTTCTCCTCATCAAAAAAATTCTGCATCTTTCTTTATTTTAAGAAAAGATACAGAACTAATTATACAAAAATTTAAATTTTTTACAAGAAACAGAAAGAATTTCGCAAAAAGCAAAAGCTTTATTTAGCTTATGACTTTGCTGTAGCTTTGAACCATATTAATAGATGCCCAATCTATCTTTAAAAAGCTGCCATCTACATTTGTCTGCCCATAATCCTTCTCTGTAAATGGCTCATTTTCGTCTATCCGACGAATCATTTCCTGAATCTGTTTTGCAAACTCTTTGGAATCATTGACAAATTCCGACAAATCTTCAAAAATGCTGGGGTCAGTAAACAATTCCGCATCAATTGCTTTCCGATTTCCTATCATTTTTTCGAAATCCGATAGGGTAGCCAGAAATTCCTCATAGGCAGGACGAATTTTAGATAAATCCAGCTTTGTCATCTCTTCCTGGACAAGATTCTGATTTATGATTTCATCCATAATTTGATCTCGTAGAGAGAACAGCTTTAACATGTTATAACGGATAATGTAGCCCCGTTCTTTCATTGCCTGGATTTCCTCTTCCATTTTTTTTGAAGAAAGCTCATCAATAGCCCGCTTATATTCCAACAATGGAGCTTTAGTACTCTCTACCAAAGGGAAAAGACGGCTGTGAATTTCCTTTGCCCCTTCATAGTGATCATTTTTATAGGTCTCCGCCTGTCCATAAGCTGCTGCCTCGTTATATATTTCCATAGTCTTTAAGATTAAAGGAGCCAGGGTTTTTACCGGCTTATCCACCTCAGGGAAATGCGTCCCTCCATTCGCTATTTTTATAACATGTCGGATAAAGTCAAACTCTTCCGGGGTAAAGCCTTCCTTGCTATACTCCTTCCCCTCCGCCAAATGAAACTCCGGTTCATTGCGAACTCCCTGAAAATAAAATACTGAAATGAAGTGATAACGAGCAGCCAGAAAATTACTGAAGCTAGCATAGATATTGTACTCTCCATTTTCCATTTTAAGATCTCCCTTTTTAAATACATCCATAGGTTGGTCTCCTAACTGCTCTGTGTTTCTTGTCTTCTCTTTCTGAAAAGAATTTTGTACCATCTTAATATCATCGCAGGCAGAAAGGCTGAAAATTATAGTCAAGATACTGATACAAAGCATAGCTTTTTTCATATATGTTCCCCCAAAAAGGCATCCTCTACAGCGGCATAGCACTCTCCTAAGCTTCCCTTTGGAAAATATCAGAAAACACATGCTCCGCAAAAGATATTCAACGAGATATCGTACGCTCTGCGAGGGATATCTCGTTATAAATAAAAAAGTTCTGTATTCTTCTATTTTTAAGAATGAATACAGAACTCATTATATAAGAAAATGCTGTTTTTACAAGTTTTACAAGAAGACTTTTTTATTACTTCTTCGCTTCCTCCAAGGCCTTCTCCACCGCATGGCAAATGCCCTCGCTACTGGTGGTGGCTCCTGCCACCGCATCCACGTCGGTACTCTGCTTTTCCAAAATTTCCGGAATCACCTTCTTCTGTGCGTCAAAGAAATATTCTTCATCGTCCTTGGTTTTCACAATGTCGATGGCAGTAATCTTTCCCCCGGAAATGGTGACTTTCACTTCCACATTGCCATTGTAGGCGGAAGCCTTTCCAAAGCATTCTCCGTCTTTATAAGCTCCGGATATGCTATCCTCATCAATAGCTTGGGAATCGGAGGAAGCATCCGAAGAATTCGCAGAGGCTTTATCTCCGCTAGCTTCTGATGCTTTTTTGGAAGAATTATTTTCCTCCCCCTGTCCGTGCTGCTCCGATACGCTTTCCTGCGCTCTGATTTTATCTACATTTGCCTCCAGTGCGGCGCGGTATTTCCCGGCACTGTAAAAGCCGCTTAGAAAAATACAAACAATGGGCAAAATCCCCCCAATACGAAGCAAAGGAAATGTCTTTTTCTCCTTGCCTTCCTTTTGTATTCTATACTGCCTAATCCGTAAGAACCCGTAGAGTCCAAAAATGAAGCTGTAAAGCATCAGGGTGAAGAAATAGTCTCCCTTTCCCCGAATCAGCGCCCCTTGATAAATAAAGAAAATGTGTAAATACAAAAGCAGGTAAAAAAGATAGGACCAGTTTTGTAATTCTTTCCAGGTCTTTCCCTGCATTTTCCGCCGAACAGCCTGAAAGGAAGTGACGGTCAGGGGAATTAATAAGAGAATCATAAGACAGGACACAATGGCTGCATGAAGTTCCATCAGGCTGATATGCCCTTGTCCAAGGAATAAGGCACCAAAGTATTTTCCGCCAAAGGCCAGATTATGGGCCAAAGTAATCAAAGAGGCGCAAATAGCCATTTCCCCTCGAAGAAGATAGATGGTCTTTCTTCCGGAAAAGCTCTTGGGAAGCACCGGTGCCAGCATCACCCAGATAAAGAGAGAGCCTGCCAGCACACCCCTTTGCATGATTTTCTTAAAAAAGAAGTCCAAAAAGGGAAGTCCTCCCTCCCTTGGATAAAAAATACTTACCAAGGAAAGGAGGATACAGATTCCATACAATACTGCCGGCTTCTTCTTTAATGCTTTTCCGAAGAAATGGAAAAATGCTAAACTGCATATTAAAGTAAGAATCACAATCATTGAACGACTACCTCGAATTTCACTTCAGGATATCCGTCTGCCTTGATGGTTACAGGATAGGTTCCGGGGCCGTCAAAGTACTTTACTTCCTGACCGTCCTTCTTGTAGCTCGCCTCAGTATTTACGCTACCGTCTTCATTGAAAATGTTCTTTCCGAATCTTCTTCCGGAACCGCCCTTAAACTCCTGCTCTCCGATAGTTGCGGAGCTTGTAGAAGCAATGTAGTTTGCGATAGTCAGCTGATCTGCGTTTTCCGCAAGGCTTAACTTGTTATTTTCAAAATGGAAGTCCTCCGCCTTTAAGCCGGATTCTACCAGTACCTTAAAGGATACATCGGTAAGCTTGTCGTTAGAGAATACCAGCTGGTACTTTCCGGGAGTCATTTCCTTAGGCAGTACCAAAACACCGGCGGTGTCTGTATTAACCTCTCCCTTTACCTCACTCTTCCTACTGATAACCTTGCCAAGAGCGTAGCTGTCTTCTCCGGTGGAAAGCTGATAATTCACTTTGGTGCCTTCCGGACTGTAGCTTACCTTCTCATCTCCGCTAACCTTGTACTCAGCAGGAGCAATCTTCTTCACATGAAGGTTTACGGGAACCTCCACATCATCCTCGTCCATTAAGAAGTAGGTAATTTTCACAATGTCCTTATCCTGAATATCTTCAAAACGCTTAAACTCTTTCTGAGCCTTATGGTTGGTGTCCTCGAAAGCCACAGCGGAAAATGCCAGCTCCTCCGGCTTTACCCAGATATTGTCCTCATGCTTTAAGCCGTACTTTGCGCCGTCCTTGGTTTCCAGAATCGCAGCCTGTACGATTTCAGAGTCCATATCCAAACCGCTGACTTCGATTTCATAATTTCCGTAGGAGGAAGTGGTGGTAATATCCGCTTCGGTGTCCTTCGCTTCATTTGTAGTTCCCTGTGTCTTGGAAAGGGTTCCGTCGGAGTTTAATACCTTATACTCCTTAGGCTCAGTGCTGACTTCACTTTCAATAGCCCCCATCAAAGTAAGAAGCGCATTCTTGCTTTCCTTCTTCTCCTCCAATGCCTTCTTGGCATCCTCATAGAGGGACTTCGGAATCGCAACGTTCACGTGCTTAATTCCCTTATAGACAGAGCCTTCTCCCTCTACGGCACCGTCCGCCATCACAAACTTCTCCACCTTTTCCTTAGTAGGAGAGCTGGCACTGTCATACATTCCTGTCTCCCGGAAACCGTCCTTTGTTACCTTATCCTCCACATCCAGCTGTGCCTTCAAATCCTTCCCCTCTTCAGGAGCAATATCCTTTAATTCTCCGTAATAAAAGTCCGCATAGGGAACGGTCATCTTTACAAAGACATAATCAGACTTCTCTGCCTGAGCTGCAGTGCTTTCCGCAGCCTTCTCCGATCCTGCAGCTGTGGTGGCAGTATCCTGCTTCTTTCCGCAAGCCATTACGGAGGATGCTAAAATGATGGCGGAAGCGCCAAGAATCCAATATTTTCTCATAATACCCCTTTCTGTCTACACATTACTGCTTCGCTTTGTAGTATTCCTCAAAGGAGAACAACAGTACCGTAAGGTATCTTAACCCCTATCCATAGGAGAGTTGTTTAACACGCAAAAAGCACCCTCCTATTGAGAATAGGCTGATGCTTACGCTAACATCACAGCTCTTTAGATGATAATACAAAGCTTTTAGTTAGTTGCATCTATCTTTCAAGGCAGTATTATGACAGAGGAGAGGAAACTTGTCAATCCTCTTATATTAAACACTTATCATTCTTTATTTAATCTATTTTTCCCAGCTTTCGCAAAAAATCCGATTCTGTGGATTCCTGATAAAGAGGGGCTAAAAGCTCTTCAATCTTGGCTTTCTCTTCTTTGGATAAATGAGAGAAGAGTACTCCTCTTTTACTTAATTTATTTCTTAGCTCCACCCGCATTTTTTTCACGTAAGCTCTTTCCTGTAAAGCCATGGAAAAAGACACATCCCTAAGCAAAGCCAGATCTTCTTCCGACAGATTCTCTCTTGCTCTGGAAGAAAGAATTTGCAAATCTAAAACGGGGCTGTGATTATCCTCTAAAAAATACTTGGCGGAAAGATTGTGTTCCTGCCGGGCAAATTCCTCTATGGTATTTTCACTGCCCTCCACAATTCCGCTTTGCAACGCCTTATAGATTTTATCTTGCGGAAGCTCTCTGGTTTTTCCGAAAAGAAGCTGCAAAGCTCTTACCATGCGAGACTCCTCCTCCACTCCTAAAATCAATCCGTCAAAATCCGCTGCAGAGATCAGTGGCTTTTCCACGGTATAAAAATCCCGAAAGCCAAGACAATGCCACACCAAAAGCTCCATTCCCTTGCTTTGAAAATCCTCTTGAAAAATAGCACCCTTGTCTCCATCTAAGACATTCCACATTTCCTCTTCGCTGTCAAAAAGATAGGGAAGCTCCATGAGAGAGAGCTTTGCAGAAAGCTTCTTTGCGGAAGGTAGGGGCAGTCTTACCATGTCCAGATTACCGGAGCGAAACCGTTCCAACAAAGCCAGGTCGTTATCCTTGTCCTTGGGACTAAGAAATTTAATCTCTATCCTCCCACGGCTTTTTTCCTTCACTTCTTTGGCAAAACGCTTGGTCATCTGCAAAGTATAATCATCATTGTTCGCCAATAAGCCGTAAGTTAATACAATCTTATTACTCTTGCTTTTCATAATGGCGGGATGTCCTGTACCGGAACATGCCGTCAAAAAGAAAAAGGAAAAAATCAAGAGTAAGGCCCAAAACGTTCGGCGAAAAAAGGGGGCAGAATCGCTGCCGGCTCCCCAATCCTCTCTTTCCAAGCTGCTCTTTTCTATTTTATCTATTTCTGTCCTATCCTTCTGAAAAGAACAGTTCCTATCCCACTTCATCCTTTACCCTCATTTCTCTCTACTATTCAAATTCTTAAATCTGAATAGTATTTCGTCAATGAGTGTATAAAAAATAAGTAGATGAGGGAGATAGAATCGAGTTACTTAAAACTATTTATCTCGCAAAATCGATTCCTATCGCCCACATCTACTTATTAATTTACAGAGAGGTGGAAATACGTTTTTTCATCATAGAGAGTCGGAAATACGTTTCTTCATTTCTTCTACCTGAAGAGCAAATTCTTTGGAAGAATACACAATGGCGCCTTTTCCGGAAAAGCCTTGAATCTGCACGGCCTGGTCGGAGCTGACTACCACTACCGGGTAGCCGGATTGAGAAAAATCATTGGCCATTCTACTTAGGGCAAAGTCTGCCGATTCTCCTTCCTTCGTAAAGATTACCTGCATTCGGGAATCCAGCTGCAAAGTTTTTCCCGGATTGCTTTTCACCCGATAGGCATCAAAAATCAAATATAAATCCACGTCATGGTATGCCGCATATTCGGAAAGCAGGGGAAGAATCTGCTCTCTTCCCGCCATCAAATCCGTTTGTGCCAGTGCCTTCCATTCTTCCTTGGCAAAAAGAAAGTTGTAGCCGTCCACCAAAAATTTTTTTCGCTTATTTTTCTTACCCTTCTTGGCATACTGGGCTCTGGCTTCCTCCAGACGAGCTTCCTTCTCCTTGGATAAAAACAATTTTTGCTCGGTACGAATAGCTTCCTGTCCCCGATTTTTTAAGGGGCCGAAGGTTCTTTCAAAAATCGCATTCAGCTCCTCCTCTAAGGAAATGCCTTCTTGGCCCTTTTTCTTTTTCTCCGAGTGCTCCCCTATGTTCTTAAGCTGTAAAGAAGCGGAACCGTTAAGCTTCGAAGAGGAATCTCCTGATTTTCCGCCGGAAGTATTTTCCTCCCATCCGTCCTGTCCTAAAGCCGCCTCGGAAACAAGCTCTTCCCCATAGTAAAGTTTTCCTGCAGTAGTGAGGGGAAGCTCCTCCGACGGAATCCCGAAACGCTCCTCCAATACTGCTAAGGCTTGTTCCTCTTCCATTTCCCGATAAGAGGAAAATGAGAAAGAAAAACTTTCTCCCTCTCCCTGCACAAAACTTTGCAGCTCCGAAAGGCTTATCCCGGGAATCTTTCCCAGTAGCTGATAGTTTTCTCCCTCGGAAAGCAGCTCCTCCTGCTTTCCCTTTTGTCTTTCAATCTCCTGCAAAATCTTTCCAAGCTTCTCCTGAGAAGCTGAGATTTCATAGGAAAAATACGGCATTAACAGCCGAACCCCTGCTGTAGCTTGAGCCATTCGAAAGGCCTGATACACCGCCTCCTGAAAGTCCACATAATAGGCGGAGCCTCGAGAAAAGCTTAAATTGGAAATTTCCAAAGCATAGTTCTCATAGGGGCCGGAAAGGAGCGGTCCCGGAAAATGCTCCTCTGCCCACTCAGTTTCCAAGCGGGAAATCCATTCCTCCGGTAGCTCTCCTCTTTTCTCTATGGAAAAAATGCTTTTCTTTTCCGGATTTCTGCTATTCTCACAATCCCTTTCGCCCTTTCCCACCTCCTGCTGCTCCCCAAAGAATTCTACTTCCTTGGGAATTAAGCGAAGAAGCAGAGAAATCCTGTGACCGGGTTCCAGCACAGCTCCTCTTCCATAGGCTTCTCTACGGGGACTTTCCCCGTAACGAAGCTTCGGCTTGGAAAAATGTAGTTTCTTCCCCAGCCTCTTGGCAAGCAAATCCGTCAGGAGTTCTTTTTGCAAATTTCCGGACAGCTGAGCAGTGACCTGCTTTTCTGCCAAAGAAATAGAAATCCCCCACTCCGGAAATTCCTTTTGCAGCTCCTCCAAATCCTTTCGATAGGAAAGAATCTCCTCTCCTTCAAGAGATAAAAGGATAGGAAAATAACCTTCCTTCTCTTTCTCACTATGCTCATCCACCGGGAAATAGCCAAGACCCGCATTTTCCGAAATCGGCATGGTAAAAAGCATTCCCGGCTCTACGCTCTCTACAGCCTCCTCTTCTACCCCTTCCAAATGTAACTCCAAAGCCTTTTCGGAAGGACGCCATTCCTGCCGTAAGGAAAGACTTCCCCCCAAAAGCTTCGCTCTTCCGATTCTTCTTCCTTCCGGACTTTTGCTAATCTTATATAAAATTCCCCGCAATTCCTCGCTATAGGCCGGCATTTGACAAAGAGCAAAAATCCAGGAAAAAAGTTCGGTGATTCCCTCCTGCTTTAATGCAGAGGTGAAGAAAAGAGGAAATAGCTTTCTCTCCTGTATGTTTTCCTGCAAAAAGCTAAGGGGAAGCCGTCCATTTTCCAGATACTCCGCGGTTCCCTCTTCGGATAATACGGCAAGATTTTCCAGAAAATCCTGACAATACTCTGAAGGAACTGCCTTCTGTCCTATAGCCTCCTTCTTCTCCGGAGCTTCCTTTTGTTCTAAAGCTGCATTCTCCTTGGAGGCTACTGTCCGGGTAAAATCCTCTTCCTGTAAAAATCTTGCCAAGTCGGAAAAAGTATAGGGAGAAAAGTTGATAATCCCCTCACAGGAAAAGGCCTCTTGGATTTCTCTTAACAAAGCTTCCCTATCCCCTTGGAAAAGGTCCATTTTATTTACCACCAAAAAAAGAGGAATTCCCTTCTCTCGCGCTCTTTCAAAGAGGTGCAACTCTCGCTTTTGAATACCGTCATTTCCGTCAATCAGCAGGATACCGTAGTCCATAACCGCAAGACAACGCTCCATCTCCGAGGAAAACTCCTGATGTCCGGGAGTATCCAAAAGAAAAAAACGCTTATTTTCCTTGGTAAAATAAACGCTTTTTGCATAAATCGTAATTCCTTTTTTTCGTTCCAGACTGTCCTTGTCTAAAACACTATCTCCATGGTCTACCCTGCCCTTTTCCGAAATTCTCCCGCTTTCATAGAGAAGAGCCTCCGAAAGACTGGTCTTTCCTCTGTCCACATGGGCCAGCAAAGCAAGTACGATATTTTCCATACGAACCTCTGTTTCCGCCATTTCTTTTATATTCTTAGGCTTTTGGTCAAAGAAGCTTTCTGAGATTTTTGTTAAAGAATCTTCCTATGCTTTTTATCAAAGAAGCTTTCTGCGTTTCTCTCAAAAATCTATCTGGCTGCGTCCAAAATCCAACTTCCATAAGGAATCTACTTTCTGTGCTTCTCTGCAATACGAACCAAAGCCTCTACACACTCCTCCGGGTTTAAGCCCTCTTCATTCAGAATTTCATGAGCATATTGAAGGTAGAGGGCCTTTCTTTCGTTATATAGGTCTTTCAGGGTAAAGCCATCAGGAATCGCCACTCCTCTTTTCACCGGGTCTCCGATTCTTTTTTCCACCTCGGAAAAGGGCACATCCAGAAAAATCACCAAAGAAATCTCCCGCAAATGCTCCATAGCCCTCTTACCATAGCAAATAGAGCCTCCCGGAGCAAGAACCGTATTGTTCATAGACAGCTCCGCCCCCACTTCCTCTTCCAAAAGGAGAAAGCCCTCTCTTCCACGCTCTGCAATGATTTCCCGAAGCAGCTGTCCGGTCTTTTCCTGAATCACCAAATCCATATCCAGAAAGGACATGCCTAATTTTTTCGCCAGCAACACCCCTAGAACGCTTTTTCCGCTGGAGGGCATTCCGATTAAACAAATATTCATAAGACTATCCTTTCCGCTTTCTGGTGTTCCTACTTTAAGTCCACTTTTTCTACTCCGGTCTTCTTCCATAAAGTCCGGCTTTTCTCTCGTCTATTTTTCGTTCTGAAGATTCTACTTTTTCTTTTCAGATGTTCGTTCTGAAAGTCCGGATTTTCTCTTACATTTGCTCCCCATAGAGGCTAAGAGGTGGAATCAGCTGTTTCTTTCTGGAAACCACATTCTCCAGCACAGCGGTATAGCCCTCCACCTCTTCTCCGGAAAAATCAAAGCTTTCCTTTTTCGGCTCCAGCAAAAAGGCATTTTGAATCAGGGTTTCTGCCCTGTGCCCAACAGCCAGAAGCAGAGTATCCTGTTTTAAAATGTTGGTGAGCATCACAAAGGCCATGTCCAGATTTTCTTCTCCTAAAGCCTCCTTGGCAAAATGGAAGAGTCTGGGCTTTAAGGAAAGAAGCTCTTCTTCATTTAAGGAGCTTACCTGACTGACGCCAAAATGAATGTCTCCTGCAGTAAAGGTCTTAAAGTCCTGATAAAAAATCTCCCGATCCGTCTTCTGCTTTAAATCGGAAGCGGCGGAAAACATTTCCATAGCATACTTTTCAATATCCACTCCGGCAATCTCCGCCAACGCTCTGGCAGCCATCTCATCGGTCTTGGTGCAGGTAGGAGAACGGAAAAGGAGGGTATCGGAAATGATGGCGGACATCATCAGTCCCGCTGTCTGAGGATCAATCTCCACCTTATTTTCCTGATACATCAGATACACAATCGTGCTGGTACAGCCAAGGGGCTGGTTTCTAAAATACACCGGTCCCAAAGTCTGAATGGTTCCCAGTCTGTGATGATCAATAATCTCCAGGATTTCCGCATTTTCCATGCCGTCCAATGCCTGTCCCAGCTCATTATGATCCACCATGATGACCTGTTTTCCGCTGGCTCCTAAAAGATTTCTACGGGAAAGCATGCCCAGATATCGGCCGTCCTTACTGATGACCGGGAAATCTCTGTGCCGCTTCTTCGCCATCACATCCTTGATTTCATCCACCGTATCCTCTTCTTCGAAGCTTAAAATGCCTTCCTTCGTCATAAAGAAGCTGATGGGAATGGACTGGTTAATCAGTCTTGCCGCCGTATAAGCATCATAGGAGGTCACCATGATAATCATGCCGTTTTGCTCCGCCAGGGCTTTAATCGTGGGGGAGGCATTGGCGCCTTCGCAAATGATGATACAATCCGCACCATTGTCCAAGGCGGAAAGCTGGCTCTCTGCTCTATTTCCCAGGATGACAATGTCATGGGGTTCAATATAGTAGTTCATCATTTCCGGATTGGCTGCCGCAATCAACACCTTTCCGTCCTGACAATTTCGGTTGGCATCTCCGGTAATCAGAGTTGCTTCCAAGGTTTCCAGGATATTTTTAAAAGGAGTCTCTGCCGTGGAAATGATGGCAGAATCATATACATTCATATAGGACTTGGCAATATCGGACATGGTAATGAGACCTTCCAAAATGCCGTTTTGATTTACTGCGGGAAGGGTAACCACATGACCGTCTCTCATCATCTGATAGGCCTGCTTTAAGGACATATTTTTAGAAACTCCGGGAGTCTTCCGATAGGCAATATCGGAAACCTGGGTTTTCACATTATCCAACAAAAGAGGAGCATCCACCTTAAAATAATCTAAAACAAAACTGGTTTCCGCATTGGGACTTCCGGCTCTGCAAGGGATGTACCGGTCTGTATTATTTATCTTATTCTTCAAGCGGGAATAAGAAATCGCTGCACAGATGGAATCCGTATCCGGATTCTTGTGGCCTGTAATCAGAACCGGTCTTTCTGTATTGTGTGGAATCTTTGATTTTTTCTCTGCCATTTTCTTTCCTCTTTCTTCTAACAACATAGGAAAATCTTAGTGCAATAGGGGGGCGCTGTCAAGAAGGGGGATGAGGTGAAGGTCTGTATTCAATGAATAGATGCGCTCTGTGGTATAGGGGGATAACCGGGGCACGCTCCCGCTAACTTCGCCCTGCAGCGGTACTAAGCGAAAAACTGCAGTACCTTTGTTTTTCGCAAGTA
>NZ_CABSXI010000069.1:0-12338 GCF_902481605.1 uncultured Oribacterium sp.
TGAATTCTTTCATACTATTGCTCCTTTTTGCTTACTTTTCTCCCCACATTTTGGCTTTGGCACTCTGGGTAATATTCATCTTTTTCTTTCCGAACATATCAAACCAGACACCCATTTTATATGTGACGGTAAGGGTAACATCTCCTCCCGAACTTTCGACCTTGAAGTTCATGCCGTCCAAGCCTCTCTCTACCCCGAAGGATTTCAGTTTTTGATTTGCCTTGGAGTCACTGGTGTCTCCGGTCAGGTAGGCTACAAAACGTCTTTTGGCATCATCATTTCCCATACCCAGGGCGGCGCCCATACCTTTTTTGCTTCCCTTATACCAGTCATTAGGGCTGGAAAAGTATTTGCTGGAAAAAAATCTTCTGTAGCCGTCTTGAATAACATCACTGAGGCTACCCCAGAAGCCGTTGGCCCCGTCCAGGCCCGAGGCAATCTGATTGTTGGCATAGGAATCCATGCCCAGGCTGGTTGCGGATTGTACCAGTGCGTGTGCGATTTGGTTTTGGGCGTTAAACACGAAGAAGAAGCCGTTTAATGCCATAAACAAAGCGCAAAAGATAGGAAGAATGATGGCTGCTTCTATGGTTACCGAGCCTTTTTCCGTATTCTCTCGTTTCATCTTTACTCCCTTCTCCTTTAATACGCCAAATCTTTTTGCTTTTCGAAGGAGAATCCCCCGGTAAGCGAAGGCGATAAATTCATAAATATGTTCAGCTTGTATTTGTTGTCGGAATGTACACTGGTGTAGGCCTTGTTGATGTCGAAATCAAAGTCCTTCTTGTGCTTTTCCTTGGCTTCCAGCTGAATGAGGTTCTGCATCCGATCTGTATACTGGTCGTAGGGGGTGCATAAAATCATCAAAATAGCGCCGTGAGCGGTGTAATCCAGCGGGAAATAACCCATCTCGTTTTTATCATTGGTTTTTCCCGAGCCGTCCTGTCCTCCATGCTTGGCAGAATCATCATGGTATATGGCTACTTCCGTGCCGGTGGAGCTACCTCCCCCTCGCTTACTTTCAAACATCCCACCTAAGGTTGATTTCTGATCATCACTTAAATCCAGGATTCCGGCCATGTCTTGTGCCAGATGGGGTAATCCCTCAATGGAAAGGTATGCCTTGGTCTTGAAAAGCACCTGGGTTCCTCCATTTACCAAAATTACCATATCCAGGAAGGGTTCCAGTAAGAGGAAGATGACAGTGGCTACAATACGTACCGGTCCCAAGGCGGAAAGTGCCTTCAGGATATCCGAGTTAAGTACCGCATAGCAATCCACCATCAGGCGAAGCATATAGCCGTCAAAGAAGGCGCCGGCCTGTGCAGTGTACTCGGAGTTGGCACCGGTAAGCATATATTCTAGTTCCGCTCCCTTAAACATCGGATCCGATCCGGAATTATTCCCTAAAGAGGCGATGTCGCTCATGGCACCCCCTTTTCCGCCCTTATCCGATCCGCCTGCCAGGCTAAATACCTTTTGGAAGCTATATCCGGTTAAAGTGGATCCCTTCTTATAGGTCGTACGATTCGGCAGGTTATATGCCGCGTAGCCATATAAGAGGAAGGCGTGATAATACTCTTGGTAGTTCACCAAGAACTTCGCCAGATTGATAAAGTGCTCTGCCATCCAGGTTACCAATCCCGCTAAAAACTTTGCCAGATTAATCAAGAAGCTGGCCAATTTTGTAACCATTTTGAAAACATTCGGAACTCCGTAGCAGGCATCCGCAAAATCTATCGCATCCTGTAACATCCCTGTAAATCCGGAAGCCGTTAAGAGGGTTGAGGTATCAAAGGAGCTGGTATGGGCTAATAAAGCCGGATTAATATTGGAGTCCAAGCTGTTGTCATAAAAAATCTTCATATCCATCAGCTTTTGTGCCAATCTTCCGACGGCAATAACTTCCTTGACTCCCTCTTGGTCCGCAGTCGCTGATTTATCTAAAACATCTACCAGATCATCCACATACTTAGCCACGTCCTCCTTAAAGCCCTTCATTTCTATCTTTCCTAAAGGAGCGGAAGATAATTCCGACATGGAATGACCGGAAGCGGTGAAGGAGCTCAGGGCAGTGGCCTGATTGTTTAAGCTTGTTTTTTCCGCCTCTACAATGGCATCGATTCCTTTTTGAATCTGTTCATTGGCAAAATCTTCCGTGACCTTATGCATTTCTTCAAACCACTTATAGGCATCCGTACCTATGGTTTCCGCCCCTTCTCCATCAGGAATTTCCCCATCTGCGGCAGTTCCTGTTGTTGCCACCTCCGTGCTGCCATTCGCCGGTACTGTGGCTACCTCTGTACCGGTGCCGTTGCCTGCTGCAGGAATGGTAGCAATCTCTGTACCGGTGGAAGCTGTGCTCTCCGTTGCCGCCTCTTTGCTTTCCTCTTTCTTTTTCTTCGTTGCCTCCTTCACTTCACTAAGGTCTTTTTTCACCTTTTCCATCTTCTCCTTTAAATCCTTGGAGGCATCATAAAGGTTTCCAAGACTGGTGCTAAGCTCCTTCGTAGCGGTAGCCAGCTCTCTGGCCGCTGCATCCGCAGCCGCCTCTGCGGCGGGAAGACCTTCCTCCTGTCCGCTGTTTCTGATGGATTCAACGGTTTGCATCGCCGTTTGAAAGGCTTGATATTTTGTTTTATAATTCTGGCATTTCTCCTTGAAGTCCTTCGCCTTCTCCTGAAAGTCCTTAACACTGTTAATCATATCCTTGGTGTCATTGGCATAGCCTACCGCCTTGTTCGCCACTTCCGCTCCGGCGTTCAGCTGCTTCATTCCGGGAAGACCGTCCAGCTTCTTCTTAATACGATCCAGGTCGAAACCGTCCCACATGGCCTGTGCCATAACCGTATATTCACTGGCCTCATAAATCTGCTGCTTCAGGATGGAGGCGCTACCCAGACTATGCTGTCCGGAAGCCTCCATACTCTGTATGCTTGCCCCCTTGCCCAAAGCATTCATATTGGCCTTCATATAACCCTGGTAAGTGGTATTGACATCATCCTTTTGAGAAATGGAAAGTAAGTCAAAACGCTCTTCCACATAATCATCATAGTGACCTAAAGTTGAATAGAGGGAGCTTCCCATGACCTCCTTCATTAATTCCTGAATACTTTGAATCCGTGCGTATTCTATGAAAATGAAGGTGGACATCAATAGCGGAGAAACCACTAGGGCTAAAAAGATGGATAGCATGCCCTTCGTCCCGTTGACTTTCCTTTTCAGAAAATGTCGTATTGCTTTTCTTTTTTCTTTAAACCATGCTTTCATATTCTTCTCCCCTATGAAAAAAACTTGTTAAGGCCTTTAACCACCTTGTCCACCGTTTCCAATACGGTTGCAAAGCTCTTCACCTTTTCACTGGCATACTTTGCAAGCTTTACGGAATGGACATAATCCAAGGCATCAAAGTCGTTGCAGGCTACCGTCGCATCCAATTGCTTGGTTTCGGAAACGCCGATAAAACGCATTAACTCTCCAAATAAAAATCCATAGTTTTTGTGCATGGTAATTTCAATATGATGTCTTCCGATATCATCGTTGGCACGTTCTACCTTAATATCCACCTCACCCTTTGACTTTGCCAGACTCACATTGGTGAGACGATTGTTCAGAAAATTAGAGGCTCTGGAATTTGCCGCATCGATTCGATCTTGCTTTTTCCCCATAATCCCAAGGTAGCGATACACCCCGATATTCGTAATATCTTCTTCACTCACCAGATTCAAATCCTTCTTGGCAGATCCATACTTGTAATTCTCCGCCACAACCTGCGCCGCCTCATTGGCCGTAACATGGAACATGACATTTTGGTAAAGGTACATGCTAAATCCGATAAAGAACACCAGTATCAGAATGCACAGCAGCATACCGATGGACCATTCAATCATGACGGTGCCATCTTCCCCTTTCTTTCGAAATCCCTTTCTCATCTTGACTCCTTTTTCTTACAGAAAATCCTTTTCCTTTGGCACCGAAGCTTTTCCCTCCGGCACCCTCTTCAGCACTTTTCCTACCGAAGCTTTTTCTTTGTCGTAATACTGCTTTCTACGGAAGCTTTACTCTCCGTCGTAGTACTGCTTTTCTCCTAAGATTCCGAATACCTCCTCAAAGTTTTTGTCCAGCCAGGAATCCTTCACAACATAGAAATTGCTCTTTCCGGTGGAAGCAAAGGAATCCGGAAGTACCTTTAGATTCTCAATTTCCTTAGGGAAGTAATAAGAATCCACAGGAGCTGCGGCAAAGGCACCGCTACCGATTTCCTTTAAATTCTTGGGCATGTGGACTTCCTTCAGGGACTTACAATTCTGAAATGCCGCTTCTTCAATACTTTCTACGGAATTGGGGATGCTAATCTTCTCCAGCGCAGAACAGTTCAGAAAAGCGGAGTCCGGAATCACCTTTATCTGTTCTCCCAGGAAATTCACTTCCTTTAAGCTGGTGCAGTCTCTAAAGCCGAACCTGGCAATGCTAGTTACCCCTGCCGGAACATCCAGACTTTCCAGGTTATGGTCAGACTTTACGCTGATCTCGGATGTCTGGTTCTTCGGCAGCACAATCTTCTTTACCTTCTTCAAAAGAGTAAGGCCGTAGCCTAGCTGAAAATCATCATCGCTTTCAAAATACAGTTCTTCCAGCTGCACATCATCATCCGGTCCTAAGCCGGAGTCAAAGGACTTTGCCCGCTTGGGAATCACAATCACCTTCTGCTTGGCACCTTCTTCATTCAGATTGGCAATGGAGTCCTCTCCCATCCATTCGAAATAGTCTTCATTTGGTTTGGCATTGGCTTTCTCATTTCCCTTACCGCTGTCTGCCTCCTGCTTGCTGTCTCCCTGAGCACTCTTCTCTTTTCCACCGTTGCAGGCGGTAAGTCCCAAAGCCAAAGCCAGGATGCCTAAACCTAATAGTGTTCTCCTCTTCATTTTTATTCCCCTTTCTGATTGTTTTCTTTTGCTTTTTATCTTCTATTACTTTAATTAGCCAATGAACTTCTGTGTATTTCCAAGCTTCTACGTATTCCGCTCTTAAATATTTTCCTTTAATAATTCCTCGAAGAAGGTCTTCTCCGCCAAGGTTTCCACCAGCGCCTCTGTTCCGGCGTGTTCATATCTGGGTACCCCTCCCAGCTCTCGAATGCCGATTTTGGGAAGGCTCTGGCCGGTTTTGTTACTGAACTTGTTATATACGGTGTACATTCTCTTCATGATGGGAACGGGGGAATTTTCCTCCTTAATCTGCAAGGCCTGTAGCATTCTTAGGAACTTGTCGTTTCCGATTTCCGATCCGTCTACGGTGAGGACAATGCCGTGCACTCCCCGGTAAACCGCTAAGCTGTCGTCATCAATGGAGAAGTCCCCGTCCAGGATGATAATGTCATAGGAACCCCCAAGCTTTAGCTCCCGAAGCAGCTTCTGTCTCTCTTCTAAGGAAAGCTCCATCATATCCAGGGCAATCTTGGCTTTGGAGAAGAAGTACACCCCTCTGGGATCCTGGCGAACCGCACTTTCCAGCTTTAGGCGGAAGTTGGCCTTCTGCTCCTTTAAGGCAAATACCACATCACTCATGTCCAGCTGTCCTCCGGCATGGAAGAAGAGATCCGCCGAGCCGTAGCGCTCCATATTCAAGTACAAAACCCGGTGTCCCGCCTGGGCAAAATGATAGGCACAGGCTGCCGCCATGGTGGAAGCCCCGGTTCCTCCGGCTACCGAGCCGAAGGCAAAGACCTTACAGGGATCCTCTCCGATTTTCAGACCGGTAATGCCCTGAATCCGCTCCGCATAAAGGCTTAAAATCTGCTTATAAATCAGCTCCGCCTTCTGGTACTTGGAGATAGCCGCCTCGTCCTTATAGCTTTCGATTTCCGCGGACTCCACGAAGTACGCAAAGCTGCACTGCTTGGGGAGAAGGGCGGTGTTGATGTCAAAGGAGGCATCCGCCACCAGTACATCCATCTTTACCTCCCGAACGGTCTTTAAGGCCAGTTCTTCGTCGGTAAAGGAATACAGCTCAAACTTTTCTCCAAAGCGGGTGCTAAACACCGTTACGATTCTTTGTAAGTAATCCTTGTCCTGTTCCAAAATCGCTAATTTGATTTTCATTTCCTTCTCCTTTGCTCTTTTCCAGCTTATTGATTGCTATCTTCCTTCCATCTGCGCCCTATCCTGCTGCCGGAGTCCCTCCTTCTGCAGGGGGTGCTTCTCCCCCTTCCGGGGGAGCTGCAGCTGCCGTTTCTCCCCCTTCTACAGGGGCTTCCGGTGCCGCTTCCGGCGCTGCCTCCCCGCCTTCTGCCGGGGCTTCCGATGCTGCTTCTGTTCCTTCTGTCGGCGCTTCGGTGGCTGTTTCCGTCATTGCTTCTGTTGCCGCTTCCGTTGTTTCTTCGGGCTTTGTTTCCTTTTCCTTGCCCTTCTCTTCTTTGGTAGCCTCCTTGCTGTCCTCCGTAAAGATTTCCTTCTTCACGATATTTCGTTTGATAAACTGATATACCTCAGGGGTAGTTTCCACTATGCATACGCCTTTTTTGTTGAAGTAATCCACGCCGAAGAACTGGGGGGTAATGACCATTTCTCCTTTTAAGTTGATAAAGCCCCAGTAGTCGTCCTCCATAACACCGGCAAGACCTTCCGAGAAGCTTTTCGCCGCCTTATACTTAGGCTCCAGTACCACTTCTCCCTTCAAGTTGGCAAAGCCCCATTTTCCCTTCTTGGAAAAGGCGAAAATGCCGTCCTTTCCGATACCGTCCACTTCCTCAGCGGAGAAGTCCGAAACCTGTTCCCAGTTTTCATTGTAGATATGGTAGGCGCCGTCCTCCTTGGCCAGGATGCAGCCCTGGGCAATAAAGCTGTAGTCCGGATTGATCTGCACCGCTTCGAACTTTCTTTCTTGTTCTATCTTCTTTCCGTTTTCGTCTTTTTTCTCCTTACCCTTTTCATCCTTTACCGTATACTTAAGCTCCAGTTCCTTGCCTTCCGAATCAATAAAGAAGACCCTTTTTGCCTTTTTCACCACTGCCTTTCCTTTTTGGAAACGGCTGGCTTCGGAGAATCCGCCGAAGAGCCGGTCTCCCAAGGCATTGTAATAGCTGTATTCTCCCTCTTCTTTGATGGGAATTCTGTCCTCCGCATAGTAGCCGATGTCTTCGGGATTTTTATTGGAAAATACACCCTGGGTCACTTCATTTTTATCCATCAAAATGGTTTTTCCGTCCTTACGTAGCAGACGATAGCCCTTCTCTCCGATGGGCCCTACAAATTCCTGCTTTAAGGAGTTGGAGGATTCCCCGTCTGCCGGGATATAGCCTGCTCCCTCCTTGTTTTTCACCCCGTAGAAGCCGTTGGAAAGGGGATAATAACTGTTGTAGTTTCCATACAAGGTTTTGAAGGAATAGAGCATTTTCCGGTATTCCTTTTGGAAGGTCTTATCCTTGGAGCCTGCCTTTTTCGCCTTATCCAAAAAGTAAAAGGCATTGGCATAGTCATTTTTCTGAATGTACAGTCGGGAAATCGCCAGAGCAAAATGCGGATTTTCCGGATAGGCCGCCTGAGCCATCTCTGCCGCCTCCATATATTCCTTGTAGCGGTCTTCCTTTTCCTCATAGGCCTTTTCATAGGCATCCATCATCTTTTCGTAGATGGCTTCTTCCTTCTTAATGCCCAGAGCCTCTTTATAATTTTCTCCCGCCTTTTGGTACAGGCCTCTTTTCTCAAAGTCCGCGGCTTCCGCCACTTCCTGCTGATATCGTTTGACCTGTCTCTGCTGGTCGGAAATCTTACTATACCAACCCATACCGGTAATCAATACCAGGGCAAAGGCAACCCCCATCTGTGTCTGTGTCACAAGCTGCTCCTTTCTATATCAGAGATAGCATGGCTGCAAAGCCAAAACCGAAGTAGATAAAAGGTCCCAAGGGAAGGGCGTCCTTTAACTTCTTTTTCTTTAAGAGTAAAACCGGAAGGGAACATAGGGCACAGAGCAGGAAGGAAAAAAGTAAGCTCACGCAAAATCCGTACATTCCTGTGAAGAACGCAAGGCCGGTAAAAATCTTGATGTCTCCCATACCCAAGCCGGAACGGGAAATCTTATATAAGAGGCACAATAAAATCAAAGCGATAAAGGCCGGTACAAAGCTGTTGACTAAAATCATGGGGAAGTCCCCCTTATAGAACAGAAGCTCCGGAATCATGAAGAGGAGTCTGCCCACAAGAAGCACTATGGTGCAGAGGTTTGGTATCTTCATGGTATAGGCATCCACCAGCCCTGCCCACTCCAAAACCATGAAGCAAAAGAGAATCATGGCTAAGGCCAGGGTATGCACCGCCGTTTGTCGTACGTAGTAGCCTGTCAGAAAGGAAAAAAAGGCCAAAGCGCCAATCACGGCATAGGGGTTTAAGAAGGATGACCTTGCCTGCCCCTTTAAAAATATCTTTATTACGAGAAAATACACGGCAATGCTGCATATACTGAAAACAGCGCCGCTAATAAGTCCTTGCATCATTCTCCTTTAGTTCCTTTCCCATATCCGGTTTTGTATTGTTTCTATTCCTTACAAATTTCCAAAGTGCTGTTCTTTCGACAGTGGCCTCTTCTACGATTGCTTCTTCTACTGTTGCTTCTTCTACTGTTGCTTCTCCTACAGGGAAATTCCCGCAAAGGCGGAGGATAAAATAATGATAATAATGCCTAAGAAAATCAGCATGATGGGCATTAAGAGCTTGGCGGAAGCCTGTTCTCCCTTTTGTAAGAGTCTTTGCTTTTTCTCATTCCAAAGGTCACTGGACTGTCTTGCCAAAAATAGCGGCAGCTCTCCTGCACCCTTTCCCATACTTTGCATTAAGGCACTGGTAAACTTGATAATCTCCGGAGAATTGGTGGCTCTTCCGAACTTGGCTATGGCCTCACTGTCCGCATGGCCGTTTCGAATATCCTCACTGGCATCCCGCATCAGGGCGTAGATGTCCCCTTCCCCTCTGCCGCCCACCATGTTCCAGGCGTCTCTAAGGATCATGCCGGAGTTCACCAGAATCGCCATGGTGGAAACTACCTCCGGAAGCTCCGTCTCGCAGTTTTCCGTTCTCTTTACCAGCTTCTGTCGCATGGAGTCGCAACCGTAAATCAGCCCTACAATCGCCAGAAAGATGCCCAGATAGAAGAAGTTCCTGCTATCCTGCCAGCCTGCCAAAAGGCAGCCAAAGCATAAGATAAAGTGGAAAAAGCTAAGGGCCATGGCGTAATACACATTGGCATAGTATTCCGCATACATCTCCCCGTATAAGACCTTGGCATTTTGCTCCAGGCGCTCGAAAAGCACGCCCCTCAAGCGAAGAGGCGGTAGCTCCGCCCAGCAAAAGCCCACGGTATAGATATCCTTTAACGGAAAATCCTTTTCTTCCAAGCCCTCCACCAGCTCTTCGTACTTCTGTCCCCGAAAAAGCTGAATCAGGAACAAAATCGCCAGAATGGTTCCTAAAATCATTGCTATGCTTCGCATCATTTTCCCCTTCTTACTTCACCACCTGCATAATCCGCTGTCCCATCACATAAGCTCCCGCAAAGATGCCGATGGCGATGGTCACCGCAACAATTCCGATGGGAGTGGAAAAGCTTCGGTTAAAGCTGGAGCCCATGCCCCGGAGCATTCCCGTAAGCACCACCGGAATAATCATCATGGCAGTAAACTGAATCTTGTTGGAAGAAATCGCCGTCTGGATTTCCTCACTGATTTCCATCTTTTCTCCGATAATATCCGCGGTTCTTCGCACGATTTCCTTGATATTTCCTCCGGCACGGTAGCTTACATTGAAAATGATGGCAAAGTTCTCAATATCCTTGTTGGCACTGCGCTTTCCCAGAGAGAGCATCATGTCCTCAATGGCTAAGTTGTTTCGTAAGCCCAGAATCATTTCCGCGGTTTCCTTGGTGATTTTTTCATCCTCTCCGAATTCCATCACCATATCCTTATAGGTGCTGTCCAGAGAATCGTGCATGTTCATTCCGCTGGCCAGCGCCACCGCCAAGGATTCCAAAAAGCCTCTAAACTGTCTGGCTAATTCCTTCAGCCGTTTTTCCTTACATTGACCGGCCCGAATGGGGAGGAAGAAGAAGCCGCAGAGACTTCCCACCAACAGGAAAATGACGATATTGCCATACATGGTGGCCTTCGTAGCCCTTCCTGTGGCATCCAAAAACTGATTGCCGTAAAACACCAGACTCACCGCACCGCCGATGAACAGCGCTATAGCAAAGGCCTGAAGCTTTTCCCTGAAATTCAGATAATATACGTTGTAATTGGTCAGCTCCGTTCCCAAGGGGGAAAGGTAGCTTGCCGGTTCCTTTTCCTTCTTTTTCCGAAAAAACATTTGTCCCTCCAAACGAAGCTTCATTCCTTCCGGTGATTTTCGATCAACGGCCGAAATTCCGCTTCGGCACTTTACATTCCTGTATGACTCCCGGTACGCACTTTACATTTCTGCATGAATTCCGGTCAGCCCTTTACTTTCCTGTATGAATTCCGATTCTCGCTTTAGATAACCGTATTGATTCCTGCCAAACGGAGCTTAAAGTCCTTCTGCATCTTATTTTCCGTCCGCTTCAAAACGCCGTGTACCTTGGTAACGGTACTCTGCTCATCCTCTTCAAACACATAGAGAGGATTCAGAAGAATTTCCCCGTTATGGAATCCTAAAACCTCCGTAATCTCCATGGTCTTTCTGGAACGGTCTCTGAGACGGGACAGGTGGATGATGATGTCCACCGCAGAACCGATCTGCTGCTTAATGGCTTCCAAGGGCACATTTGCCGCACCCTGCAATACCATGGTTTCCAAACGGCTTAACATATCCCTTGTGGAGTTGGCGTGTCCCGTGGAAAGGGAGCCGTCATGTCCGGTGTTCATGGCCTGTAGCATATCTAAAGCCTCTCGACCACGAACCTCTCCCACAACAATACGGTCCGGTCTCATTCGAAGGGAGGACTTAATCAAATCCGTCATGGAAATCTCTCCCACACCGGCGGAGTTGGCATTTCTGGTTTCCAGTCGTACAAGGTTGTCTACATTTTCAATCTGTAACTCTGCGGTATCTTCTACGGTGATAACACGCTCGTCTCTTGGAATATAGTTGGATAGGGCATTCAGGAAGGTGGTCTTTCCGGAACCCGTACCGCCGCAGACGAAGATGTTGTAACGAGCCTTCACCAAAAGCTGAAGCTTCTCCGCAATTTCCTTGGTTAGGGAGCCGAAGCGAATCAGCTTCTCCATGGTCATAGGCTCCTTGGAAAACTTACGGATGGTAATAGTGGGGCCGCAGAGGGCAATGGGAGGAAGCACCACGTTTACACGGGATCCGTCCGGCAGGGTAGTATCACAAATAGGATTGGCCTGGTTTACTTCCCGTCCTGCCAATCCTACGATTCTTTGGATAATATCCTCCAGCCTTTTCTCGCTTTCAAACTGTCGATCCAGCTGGAACAGATGGCCCTTTTGCTCTATGAAAATGTTTTCCGGGCCGTTAATCATGACCTCGGTAATGCTTTCATCCTTTAAAATAGCATCCAAAAGGCCGAAGCCTCTGATGGCTCCGTAAACCTGCTGAACGATGGAGAGCTTCTGCTCCACGGAGCAGTAAGAGTTGCCGATTCTCTGGGCAACCACTTCCTTCACCTTCTCCTCCAAAACGTCATCTTCAATCTGGCTTAAAACAAAGTTCGAAGAAATAAAGGATTTTAACTCCTCAACCAATCTTTGCTCCTCTGCGTAGGTCATGCACACTCCTTTCCCTCATTACGAAAATGCCAAAACCGCCCCCAACCCCCTTCCTTTTCCAAAGAGGGTCCGGTTTTTCCCGGGATATCCTTATTCAATTTTTTCTTTCTAAAACACGATTTATACCCTTTAAATTTTTTATTAAAATAATAAAATTAGAAGAAATTGCAAGATAAATAATAGTTAGTTTTCCCTTTCCTGTCAATATAATTCCATTTTATATTAATTTAAATTTAATTTATCCAATAATTTAATTAATGGGAAAGCATTATTTTACGTATATTTGTATGCGAATTTAATACTTTTCCATGTTCTTTTTTCTTCTTTTTCCCCTTGTTTTTGTAAATATCCTACAAAAATACTATGGATTTTCTAAAATTTGGCCAAGAAAAAAAGAGAAACTATACAAAAATAGTTTCTCTTTTGGTTTTTAAGGCTCGCTCTGATGCAGTATAGGTCTATAGGTGGGGCACGCTCCCGCTAACCTCGCCCTGCGAAGGGAAGGACTGTGTTCATTGATGAGGTTCGCTCCGATGCAGTATAGGCATGAAATCGAGCACGCTCCCGCTAACCTCGCCCT
>NZ_CABSXI010000070.1:0-12152 GCF_902481605.1 uncultured Oribacterium sp.
CTCCTTCCCTGTACCATCTCTGCGCTGGTAGCCAACTACTTTGCTGAACACATTGTTCATGTTGCGGAACCCGAACTGCACATCCGGATGATTCCCGAGATGCACTGGAAAGGCGCTTTATCCACAATTTTTCTTGCTGTCATCGGTTCCCTCGTCAGTATCCTGTTTATTCTTATCATCCATAAGACAAAAGCACTGTTCACGAAATACTTCGAAAACAGTTTCGTTCGTATCCTCGTGAGCGGCGCCATCGTCAGCCTCTTCACTTTTCTTCTTCAGAACACCGATTATAACGGTACCGGAATGGGCATCATTGTGAAAACAATCAATCATCCCGGCTATCGCATCTTTTTCTTTGCTTTCTTTTTAAAGATTCTCTTTACCGCAGTGTCTCTCTCCGGCGGTTATCAGGGCGGGGAAATCGTCCCTTCCCTCTATATCGGCGCAACACTGGGAAATGCACTGCAAATCTTTCTTCCTCTGGACCCCGGCTTATCAGCCGCACTCGGTATGGCTTCCGTTTTTTGCAGTGTGACAAACTGCCCCCTGGCTACCCTTTTGATCTGTTTTGAGCTCTTCGGCTTCCAAGCCTCTTCGTATTTTATCCTGGCCATCGCAGTAAGTTATCTTTGCTCCGGAAATTACGGCTTATACCATACACAACGTATTCTCTTTTCCAAGATAGAGGAGAAAGAAATCAACACACTGGCAGAATAGTCCCGAAGATACGGACAAAAGAGCTAAAGAGACTGTTATCACTTGACAAAACGCTGTACAAAGCTCTCATCTTCTGCCAAAACACGCAGATTGCCGACTTTCTCTTCTTCTCCCGGTCGCATAATTTTCAATTCCAGAATACTTCCTTCCGGAAGACCTTTTCCGAATTCTATCGATAAAAATCTTGCCACTTTGGGATGATTCCTTTTAAAGTTATCCCAGTCCTTTGCAAACTGCATCATTTCCATTGGGTTCATATCCCCCTCCTTTTCCTTGAATTCAAAAAACAAGCTAATCTTTCTGTAGGATATCGAATGAAAAGAATTTATGCAAGAAATTTTATGCTATACTGTGGCTTTAAAGCATTGCACAGAAAAAGACAGAGACATAAAAAGACAGCACATAAAAGGATTGCACATAAAAAGATTGCGTTATAGAAGGACAACGTCACAGATGGATAAATTAAAAGAAATCAGCCCTGTTGCGTGGCTGCATAAGGAATATCAGAATTATATCCCGCTCGACATCCGGGATGAAGCGGAATATGAGCTGGGACATATTGAAAATGCAAAATGGATGGCAATTTCCGACTTATTGCAGGAACAAATTCCTTTAGCAAAGGAAAAACCATATCTGCTTTACTGCAAGTATGGCACCATTTCCCGGGAACTTGGCGAACGACTGCACGAAAAAGGCTACACCGTGGCAAACCTCTATGGCGGGTACGGTGCTTATGTACTGGAAAAAATTAAGCTGTCTTCCAAAATTGAACGCAGAAAGGAAATCGAAGGCAGTCTCCGAAAAAAATTCAAAAAATCCATCTTTACCCCGTTTGCCAAGGCTATCAATGATTTCCAACTCGTTTCGGAGGGGGATAAAATCTGCGTCTGCATATCCGGCGGAAAGGATTCTATGATTATGGCAAAGCTCTTCCAAGAACTGAAGCGCCATAATAAGTTTCCTTTTTCTGTACAGTTTCTCTGTATGGATCCCGGTTACAATGCATACAACCGGAAAATCATTGAAGAGAATGCCACGCTTCTTGACATCCCTTTAACTTTTTTTCAGACGGATATTTTTGAATCGGTCTTCGGCATCCCCTCTTCCCCCTGCTATGTCTGTGCCAGAATGCGAAGAGGATCCCTTTACTCTAAAGCCAAAGAGCTGGGCTGCAATAAAATCGCCTTGGGACACCACTTCGACGATGTCATCGAAACCGTTCTCATGGGGATGTTGTACAGCGGTCAGTTCCAGGCCATGATGCCCAAACTCCATTCTACGAACTTCCCGGGAATGGAATTAATTCGCCCTCTCTATTACGTGCGGGAAGACGATATCAAGCACTGGAGAGATTATAATGAACTGAACTTTATTCAGTGTGCCTGTCGTTTTACGGAGACCTGTTCCACCTGTCATACCGACGGAACAACGAGTTCTAAACGCCTGGAAACCAAGAAGTTAATCCAAGAGTTAAAGAAGAATAATCCCTACATTGAGAAAAATATCTTCCGTTCCACGGAAAATGTGTCCATCAATACCATCTTGGGCCTAAAAACCGACGGAGAGAAGCATTCCTTCTTAGAATGGTATGATGAGGGCTTTGAATTTCCGAATACTGAAATTGAAATATAAAAATATATTGCTTTTTAATATAATATAGACCTGAATAGGGGTAGTCTCACATTCCCCCTTCAGGTCTATACTGTATTCTTAAAGAGCATTTCTCGTATAGCATGCATTATATAGATTAAACATGGAAACTTTTACAGCTCTACCTTTATTTGCGTTTTATCAAATCCGCTAAATACAGCTCCTCTTTTTTATGAGAAGATTTTATCCTTTTGTATTCAAGGATAGTCTGTACCAAAACATCCACTCTATCACCAAAATAATCTTTATAAAATTTCGTACTGTTATCGTACTTTTTCCTGCCTAAGCTTATATGCATTTTAGCAAAATCCTTAGGTTTTACTGTGGATTTATTTTTCTCAAACTCAGCGACTTTATCTTCTGCAATTAGAAACAACATTTCCAATTCCGGTTTAGTACAATACTTCTCAATTCCTATAATCTTGCCTTTGTAGTCTTCCGGTATCTTTAACCTTTCCTTTTGTGCATCTCCTATCCGCATAATTAATACATCATTGCCGGGATAAATGTTTAATTCTGTCCGAACCTGCCCATTACCGGTAATTTGTCTTGCATGATAGGGAGTCAAGCCCAATAATTCATCCTCTCCAAAGATTAATCGATTATTTGCCAAGAGGATACGAATAATTTCCAGTTCATTTGCCCCTTCGCACATGATTAATCTTTTCATTCCTTTAGCTTCCTCTTTAGGCTCATCAGCTCTTCATAATTTACGGCAGTTTGAAAAGCATTGTTATAATACTGCTTGCTTTTCAGAAGTTCAGTCCTGATTTGATAGTCTTCATACATGTTAGAGAGGGATACATGCTTTCCTGACTTACAAATCCATATATTATCCTGTCGTCCCATCTGATCCAAAACCTCACAATAGTGGGTAGTAAAGATTAAAGAAGCATTCTTCTTATTGACCGATTTATCCTTGTACAAACTGATCATATTTTCTACTAGAGTTTTATGAAAATGATTTTCTACTTCATCAACCAAAAGATCAAAACCTTCTTTTAAAGAAGCAACCATTAAGGTATACAGCAGTAATCCCTTTGTTGTACCGCTAGACAAGATATAAATCAGCTGGCTATCAGAAAGATACTTCTCTTCCCCGTTAAAAACCAATCTGTAATTATGTTCGTCCAAGCTTTGTAAATGTTCAATATTGTCATCAAAAATACGCATAATGTTTTCCAAAACCAAAGTATCTATGCTGTAATTTTTTAAGGCTTTGAAAATCATACGATAAGTCTCTGCTCCATTTCCAAAACTTTCGAAATAAATAGCTCTTGTACTTTTTTTTTCTAAGACAAAAAATACTTTGGATATATCCTCCGGCAATGTTCCATACTCATCCATTTTCTCGAAAGAACTATCTTCATACAGTTCATGAATACGACTTTTATAATATTTTTTTCTATACAGCTTTTCCTCTTTAAAAATTGCCTGATTACTGAGAGATATGTCCGTAGACAATAAACACTCATACTTATAAATAAAGCCTGCATGATAAAAGACTATCTCCAATTCTACACCGTCATAGTCATAGTGTTTATCTTCTAAGCGAAAGTCTCCCAAAATAGAATAGCAAGCATCCAAAAGTTCCAATGCAGAGGTTTTTCCGGACGCATTTTTTCCAATAAATGCCATCGTATTATAAACATATAAATCAGGCGCAATCTCCTGCAGTTCATACTCTTTATCTTCTGCAGTCTTCCTCGATTTAGCTACCAAATCAATAGTAAATCCCTCTATACAGTTTTTAAAATTTTTGGCTTTTACATAAAGTAATTTCATCCCTCGCGCCTCCTTTGTTCTGCTTTTATAGTATATCAGCTAAGTATGATTTAAACAATATTTTTGTTTTAAACTTTATATATTTTGCAAAAATCCATGATTTACACTAATATGTTGATGATTCTATGGTTTTTTCTATATTTTAGTTTTTCTAATAAAAAAACTTTAGCTAATTTCGGTTTGAAAAATCAGCTAAAGTTTTTTGACATTTTTTATGCTATAGATTTTAATTTTAAATCTACATTCCAATCAAAGCTTTACCCTACATGCAGACAGGAACCGCCGATAAACTCACGAATTATGGAATTCTTCGGAATGGACTCCGGGCTTACGGGAAGCACATAGTCCAGGAACTTTAAGAGGCGCTTAGCCTCCTGGTAGGCAGGACTGTCATTTTCAATCTGGAACAGTAGAGGCTGGGCAAAAATCTTCAAAACTGCAAGCTCATAAATCAGTGCAGAGTTTACCATCACATCCGCTCTCTCCTGGAAGGGGAAAATGTAATTGTCTTCGCCCCGTCTTACATTTTTCCAGATGGAAATGGTATCCTCCGCAGAATAGCCTCTGGTTCTGTTATCTCTTACCATTCTACGAAGCAGGCGCACATCTGTTGTAGGAATACGGTTATGCTCATCAATGTTCAGGGGTGTTAAAGCGGAAATGTAAATGCGGAACTTACTTTCCTCCGGCAGGGAGGTGGACATTAAATCATTTAAGCAGTGGATACCCTCGATAACCAAGACATCCTCTGCCTCCATTTTCAGATAATCTCCCTTATACTCTCTTTCCCCTGTGAAGAAATTGTAACGGGGAAGCTCCACCCTTTCTCCGGAAAGAAGAGAGAGCATATCCTTATTAAACAGCTCCAAATCCACGCACTGAATGGACTCAAAGTCGTAATTACCTTCCTCATCTTTGGGCGCCTCCACTCTGGCTCTGAAATAATTATCTACAGAAATAGCGTGGGGCTTTAGTCCAAGTGCGGAAAGCTGAATACTTAAACGCTTGGAAAAGCTGGTTTTTCCGGAGGAAGAAGGTCCCGCAATCAATACCACACGCTTCTTCTCCTTAAAGATAGACATGGCGATATTACCGATTTGCTTCTCAAAATAAGCTTCCTGCATCAGAATAAGAGAATCCGTATCCCCTTGAACAATCTGCTTATTCAATGCACCGATATCCCCGATTCCCACCTTTCTGGCCCAAAGGGAGGATTCCTTTTGCACCTGATAAAGCTTATCCATTGGACAGAACTCCGGAAGCTCATTGGGCTTCTCCGGAGTAGGCAAAAGCAGGATAAAACCATCTCCATAGGGAAGCAGATCAAATAAAGTCACATAGGAAGTATTTTGCAGCATATAGCCATAGAAATAGTCCTGGAAATTCCCCAAGGAATAGATATTGACACGGCTGGTCATACGATAACGGAAAAGCTCCTCTTTGGAATGCATCCCCACCTCACGGAAGATTGCTCTGGCATCCTCGGTGGAAACGGAACGCTTCATAATCGGCATCTTCTTCTCCGCATACTCCAACATAGAAGCCTTTACCTTCTCCAAGAGCTCCTTTGTAATCTGTACATCTCCGGAAAGGTAGCCGTAAAAACCGCCTCCCAAAGTATAATCCATATTTACCCGAAATCCCGGTACATCCTTACAATGATGGTAAAAAGCCTTTAAAAGCATAAATACGGCAGAGCGGTGATAACTCTTCATACCGATACTATCTTTCAAGGTTAAAAAGCTGCATTCCTGATCCACGTTAGGGATTCTCTTATGCAACTCATAAATACGCTTTCCAAAGCGCACCAAAACAATGGGATACTCCTCCATATCCTGAAACAAGGGAACTAAGTCTTGAAACTTACTTCCCTCCTCTAACTCTACCACTCTTCCTTTTGCTGTAATCTTCATGGACATCCCTGACCTTTCTATTTTATTTTACAGAATTTTTCCTAAGAAAACTTCCTTTTCCTCCACACAATCTATCTTAGGAAAATGTCGGCGAATCTGCTCCCCCATATAAGGCACGAAGAAGCGCTCCAAGCCGTAGTGCCCTGCATTAAGGAGACTAAGCCCCTCTCCCAAGGCATCCACCGCATCGTGGTGTCCCAGGTCCCCTGTGATATAAGCGTCTGCACCTAAAGCAATCACATCCTTAATAAAGCTCTTTCCTGAACCGGGACAAACCGCAATTTTTTGGATAGGCTTTCCGCTGTCAAAGTATTCAATATAGGGAAGCTTGGCCTTTTCTTTCACATAAGCCGCCAGTTCCTCGCAGGAAAATGCCTTATCCACCCTGGTGTAAAATCCTATCCCCTGAACGGCTCCCTCTAAAGATGGAGCAACTTCCTGAAGTACCCCCTCCTTTTTCCAGGAAAGCTTAGAGCAAATCAAATCTCCCATCCCTTCCTTCACACTGTCGAAGTTGGTATGCATGCTAAAGACGGAAATCTTATGTTCCGCCAAAGTAAGAAGTAATCTTCCCTGTTCATTGTCTCCGGTAACTGATTTCATCCCCTGAAAGATAAAGGGGTGGTGGCTCAAAATGAAATTACAGGACCGGGCAATCGCCTCTTCCACCGACCTTCTCTGCACATCCAGACAAATGTAGACCTTGCTAAGCTCTTCT
The DNA here is from genome assembly GCF_902481605.1 of uncultured Oribacterium sp. Classification (NCBI taxonomy): domain Bacteria; kingdom Bacillati; phylum Bacillota; class Clostridia; order Lachnospirales; family Lachnospiraceae; genus Oribacterium; species uncultured Oribacterium sp. The sequence goes on from NZ_CABSXI010000070.1 coordinate 6,784, forward strand.
TCCTTCTTTCCCAACAAAAAACCCACATTGTCCCAGTGCTCCGCATATTGCTTCGGCGCAAATTCCTCCAAAAAGGAAATCAGCTCTTGTTTTTTCATATTATTTCTCCTATCCAAAGTACCCAAGCCCTTCTTTCACCCGTTCCAGCTTCTCTGCTATCACTTTTTGGGGATTTTTCAAAAGCATTTCTTCCAAATGTCTTTCCTCATCCTCTAAAAGCTCCTTTAAAACAGGATCCTTTTTTGCCAGAGGAAGCCAGCCAAACTCCCATTCCACTTTGGATATTTCGAAAGAGTCCAAAGTTGTTCTCTCGATCTCCGATTCTTTTCCCCCAATATTCATACTGATTCTCTCGGCATCCGAATTTGTCGCCTTAAGCTCCAGGACTTTCGCCCCGGTATCCAAAGTATTTTTTTCCCTATCTGAATTTCTACGCTTTTTCGCCAGCAGGATACGATAGAACTTATTTTTCTCCTTCACATAGCAGTCTTCCACAAGCTCCATATAGGGATATAGAAAACGTCGCAGCTTCTCATAGTCTGACTGGGGAGAAAGCAAAATCGTTTCAAACTCCTCTATTCGCTTTTCCAAAATCTGTATCATCAGCATTCCCCCCATACCGGAGAGAAGAAGGTGCTTACATTCCCCTTTTTCCAAGGCTTCCAGACCATTTCCCAGACGACAGCTGATTTTATCCTCCAGCCCCCTGAAACGCACATTTTTCTTCGCCATTTCCAAGGGCTCTTTTCCGATATCACAGGTAAAAAGCTTCTCCGCCTTTCCTGCCTCAAACAAGGCAATGGCGGTATAGCCATGGTCGCAGCCGATATCCGCAATACTGTCCACCACCGGATACAAGTCCACCATGGTCTGTATTCTTGCCCCAAGTCCCTTCATCTACACACTCCTTTAGGAGGAAAATAATTTTCCCCAAAACTTTTTCGCCTCTATACACCGTAAAGACTATATTTCGTAAAAAATCCAATCTCTATATCCAAACTGTAATCTCTACGAAACCAAATATAGCTTATTTAAGCTCTTTAGCCGGAAAATCCGGAGAAATGCTCCCACTTATCCTTCTCCCGAAACAGTCGGGAAAGCTCCTCTCCGTCCATCGCCTCTGCAATAGCCTTTTCAATCCCCCGCAATTTAATCTGGCGGATAAAGTCCATAAGCATTCTTTCCTCTTCCTGTCTTTCCAGATCCAAACTCTTTCCCTACACGACGCTCTTCCGATCTGATCCAAATGATACAAGTCTCCATGATAAAGCGCCATGCACTTTTGGTATTTTTCTTCCTCGCCCCGAAAACCGTCCATGATTTCCTGAACGGCCTTTCCCTCCTGTAAAGAAAGGAAGACCTGCCTACAAAGCTCCTCCCTAAGGTCTTCTGCCTTGATGTACCGAGAAACGGGTCCGATCCACTCCTCCTTTTGCAGGAGCAGGGAAAGGAACTGCTCCTCCAAATTATCCGTTAAAGTCTTTTCCCGCTTGTTTTCCTCCCGTCTTCCCTGCTTGGAAAGAGCAAAGGAAAGCTGGGATTTTTCTTCTCCCTTTTGTACCAGATACAAAAGATTCTCCGCGGATAAAAGCTGCTCTCTGGCCACTGCCTTACAATAATTTTCCAGCTCCACAGGGTCGGAGAAGCAATCCCTTAAGAGGGAAGCAATGGTTTCCATATAGCCCTGCATCTCTCCCGGATCTTGCAGGTTAAAGCCGGACTTTAATTCCTCCACCTCCCACAGGAAGGCATTTTTTGCATTATGAATCCGCTCCATAAGAGCATCCTTCCCCTCCGCCTTTAAAAACTCATCCGGGTCCTTATAGGGCTTTAGGGAAATGACCTTTGCCTGAATTTCCTTTTCCCGTAAGATGGGAATGGCTCTCTTACAAGCCTTTCTTCCCGCATTGTCACTGTCAAAGCAAAGGAGCACTGTAGAGGTAAAACGCTTTAAAAGAGCCGCCTGTTGCTCCGTAAAGGCGGTTCCCAATGCCGCCACCGCCTCAATACAGCCTGCCTGATGCATGGAAATCACATCCATATAGCCTTCGCAAAGAATCAGATAGGATTCCCGGCTTCTTCTGGCAAAGTTCAAGGCAAAAAGATTTCTGGATTTGTCAAAAAGCTTGGTTTCCGGAGAGTTTAGGTACTTTGGCTCCCCATCTCCCATCACTCTTCCCCCAAAACCGATTACCCTGTGGTGAAGGTCCATAATAGGAAAAATCACTCGATTAAAAAATTTATCTCGAACACCGTTTTCTTTAAAAGTAAATAAGCCGGACTCCTGCAAAATAGCATCCTCATAGCCTAAAGCTTTACAATGCTGATACAAAGCATCCTTTTCCTGTACCGCATAGCCAAGACCGAAGTGGGTAATGCTTTCCCCGCTTAGAGCTCTTTTAGCCAAATACTGTAAGCCCAGCTTTCCTTTGGGACTACGTAGCTGCTTTACGAAAAACAAAGCGGCATTTTTGTTGATTTCCAGTAGCTTATACCGAAGGTCCTCTTCCCCCTTATTGACTCCACTGCTCTTTTCGGGAAGGGTAACATTTGCCCGCTCTGCCAGCTGCTCTATTGCCTCCACAAAGCTAAGATTCTCGTACTCCATCATAAAGCGGATACTGTCCCCTGCCTTACCGCAGCCAAAGCAATAAAAAATCTGCTTCCCCGGGGAAACAGAAAAAGAGGGAGTTTTCTCCCCATGAAAAGGACAGAGCCCAAAGTAGCTGGAGCCCTTCTTTTTCAAATGTACATATTGTCCTATTAAATCCACAATATCCGTTCTTTGCCGGATTTCCTCTACGATATCTTCTCCATAGTACATATCAGTCCTTCTCCCAGGCCTTCGGAACAAAATACTCCATGAACTTGTGGCTGCAATACTCATCCGTCATGCCGGAAATGTAATCCGCAACAATACGGTCCAAAAGGAGCTTGGGATCTTCCTTCCCTTCCTCTTCCCCCTTTTTCAGCAGAAAACGATATTCCTCCGCCATTTCCAGAGGGTGCTCCTGATAAAAGGAAAATAAGAGCTTCAGCATACCGTCTACCTTCCACTCCTCTTCCTTGGCCTTACTGCTGGTGTAAACATTTTGAAACATCCACTTCCGTAAGCCCTGCATATTTTCTTCCATTATGGGCTCCATGGAAAGCTTATCCTTTCCCCTGGAAGTAAAGATTACGGAGCGAATCAAAGTATTCAGTCGCTCCCTTGCGGTAAAGCCCAGCACCTTCCGATATTCCGCCGGAAGCTCCTCCTCCCGGAAAAGCCCTGCCCGAATCCCGTCATCCACATCATGGTTCAGATAGGCAATCTTATCCGCAAAGCGAACCGCCTGTCCCTCCAGTGTCTTCGGTTTCCCTGAACTTCTATGATTTTGTATGCCGTCCCGAACCTCTTTACTAAGATTCAGTCCTCTGCCGTTTTTCTCTAAAATCTCCACAATCCGTATACTTTGATCCACATGGGAAAAGCCTCCGGAGCAAAGCTTGTTTAAGGCTCTCTCTCCGGCATGGCCAAAGGGAGTATGACCTAAATCATGGCCTAAGGCGATGGCCTCGGTCAGATCTTCATTGAGACGAAGCGCCTTGGCAATGCTTCTGGCAATCTGACTCACCTCCAGAGTATGAGTCAGTCTGGTACGATAATGGTCCCCCTCCGGCTGAATAAAGACCTGGGTCTTGTGTTTTAGCCGGCGAAAGGCCTTGGAATGTAAAATCCTGTCTCTATCTCTTTGGAAAATGGTTCTAATATCATCCTCTTCCTCCGGAATATCTCTTCCCAAAGAATCCACGCTGCAACAAGCAAAGGGAGATAGAATCTCCTTTTCCATTTTCTCCATTTCTTCTCGAATATTCATCCTGCTCCTACCTCCCGGATCAAAGCAAAACAACAGTTCCTTTTATAATAAGCCCTGGAACAGGAGAAGTAAAATGAAAATTGGCAAAACAAAACGGAAATAGTTTAGGAGGAAGGCCGGCATTTTCACGCCCTCACCCTTATTACATTCCTCCAAATATCTTTGGAAGCCCATACCATGCTTGCTGACACAGAACAGAAGGTACACTAAAGAACCGATGGGAAGAATCAAATTACTTACGATAAAGTCCTCGGAGTCCAATACATCTCTGCCGCCAATCAGCTTCAGATCCTTCCAAAGATTATAGCCAAGGATACAGGGAATACTCAAAACCAGGATCAGAATACAGTTTACGATAACCGCCTTCTTTCTATCCCAGTGGAAGTTATCAATACTGGTGGAAATGAGATTTTCAAACACCGCAATAACGGTGGAAAAGCTGGCAAAGGTCATAAAAACAAAGAAGAGGGATCCCCAGATTCTTCCTCCCGCCATGTGCATAAACACTCTGGGTAAGGTGAAGAAAATGAGGGGAGGACCTGCATTTGGTTCTACATTAAAGCTAAAGCAGGCAGGGAAGATAATCAAACCGGAAAGGATAGCCACAAAGGTGTCCAAAGCACAGATTTTGATTCCCTCTCCTGTTAGGGAATAGTCCTCTGACATATAGGAACCGAAAATCTCCATGGCCGCAACCCCCAAGGAAAGGGTGAAAAAGGCCTGATTCATGGCCTGAGAAATTACATGGAAAAGTCCGATTTCCTTTACCTTCTCCGGATTCGGGAAGAGATAGAACTTTGCTCCCTCCAGAGCCCCCGGCAGCATCAGGCTATGTACCGCCAAAACAATTATCAAGAGTAAGAGGCAGGCCATCATGATGGTAGTAATCTTTTCCAGCCCCTTTTGCAGACCTAAGGAGCAAACCAAAAAGCCCCCGATAACCGTAATCGCCATACATAGAGTCATTTCCTCCGGACGACTCAGCATGGTTCCAAAAACATTTTCCACTTGAGAGGGATCAATTTTAGAAAATGTTCCGAAGGCAAATTTAAAGAAATAAGAAAGCATCCAACCGGAAACGGTGGTGTAGTACATCATCAAAAGATAACAGCCCAGAATACAAACCCAGCCGTGCAAATGCCACTTGGTACCCTTGGGTTCCAAAACCTCATAGGCCTTTACCACGGATTTCTTGCTGGCTCTACCCACCGCAAGCTCCATGGTGAGAATGGGAAGACCGATTAAAAGCAAGAAACAAAGATAGAATAAAACAAAGATTCCTCCGCCGTTTTGCCCTACCAGATAGGGAAACTTCCAAACGTTACCGATTCCGATGGCACAACCTGCGCTCACCAAAATAAAGCCGATTCGTGATTTAAAGCTCTCTCTTTTCATTTTTACCCTTCCTACATAAGAACAGGAGATGCCTAGGCATCTCCCACTCGTTGCTTACAGTCGATGCGACTGGATTCGAACCAGCGACCTCTGCGTCCCGAACGCAGCGCTCTA
>NZ_CABSXI010000071.1:0-11923 GCF_902481605.1 uncultured Oribacterium sp.
CGCAAGTACCGACGGGCTCAGACTACCCCGAATTCAGACCTATATTGCCGAAAATATATTTCTTTATATTGATTTTTTACCCCCTCTTTTTTGCTGTCTATTTTAATCGATAATGGAGGAAAACCCGAGAAATCCGCGTCTAAACAGCTGTATCTTAAGAAAAATTCAAGAAAGAACTTCGAATGTAGTTTCGTAAACTACTTGACGGGGTTTGTCAGATGATTTAAGCTATTAAAGAAATATAATTAAAAATATTGATACATGAAGAAGAGTATTCCTTCTCCATCAGCAGAAAGGACGCGGAAAAATGGATCAGTTAAAAAATAGAGGTTTAGAAATTCCCTTGATTCAGGGGGGAATGGGGGTAGGAGTTTCCCTTTCCGGCTTAGCGGGGGCAGTGGCAAAAACAGGAGCTATGGGCTGCATCAGTACAGCAGACTGCGGCTATCGGGAAGAGGACTTTCGCCGTTTTCCTGAGGAAGCCAATCTTCGCGCTTTGCGAAAGGAAATCCAAAGAGCGAAGCTGCTTAGCGAAGGAAAAGGAATGATCGCCATCAACGCCATGGTTGCTACAAGACAATGGGAGGATGCCATAAAAGTTGCTGTGGAAGAGGGAATTGACGCGGTGATTTCCGGGGCTGGACTGCCCTTAAGTCTACCGGAGATTGTACCGGAAGGAACGGCTTTGATTGCGCCTATTGTTTCCAGCGGAAGAGCTACCAAGGTTTTGCTTAAGACCTGGAGTCAAAAATACCAAAGAACTGCAGATTTTGTGGTGCTGGAAGGCCCTTTGGCAGGGGGGCATTTGGGCTTTAAGGCGGCAGAGGTGGAAGAAGCTACAGCTAAGCCCTTGGAGGAATTGATTCCGGAGGTGCTTTCTGTATTGCAGGTTTTCGAAGAAGAGTTCGGACGGAAAATTCCCCTCTTTGCAGCAGGAGGCATTTGGAGTAGAGAAGACATTGTGCGGATGCAGGAGGCGGGAGCTTACGGTGTACAGATGGCCACCCGCTTTATCGGTACCAAGGAATGTGATGCCAGCACTGCCTATAAAAAGTACCTCATTTCCAAGAAGGAAAATGACCTGGAAATCATCCATAGTCCGGTGGGTATGCCGGGAAGGGCAGTAAAGAGCCCCATGCTGGAGAAGCTCGGCCTTAGCGGAAGGATTGCCCCCAAGCATTGCTCCCGTTGCATACACGGCTGTGACCCGGGAACGGTGAAGTATTGTATTACCCATGCCCTCATTTCCGCAGTGGAGGGAAATGTGGAGGAAGGTCTCTTTTTCTCCGGGGCAAATGTGGAAAAGCTACGGGACATTGTTTCTGTGAAGGAAGTCGTTGATGAGCTGTTCCCTCGAGAGGATGACGACCGGCTTCTTCATTTGTTCCAAAGGGAGGAAGTATACAGCTTTTAAACTCTTTCATTTAATTAAAAGGAAAAAACGAGCTTTTAGCGGAAAAGGATAGAAAAGGATAATTTTTCTGCCGGCCTTTGTCGAATAGAATACTAAGAAATCTATGCAAAGGAGGCAAAATGGAGATTAAAGCATTCCCCGGAGGAAGAGGAATCTCAAAGCTACATACCGGGAACAAGTCAGTTTCGAAGAACGAAAAAACCGAAGCCAAAGCCAAGGAAGGCTCTTCGGTACGGAAAGACAGTATTCAGCTCAGTGCGGAGTATGAAGCATTTTCTCAAAAAGCAAAGGGGCAGGAAGAAGACAACGACCTTGCTGACGTCCTTTCCGACCTTTTAAAGGATATGGAAAAGGATGTAAAGGATATCAATAAGCAGAAGGACTTTCAGCAGGAATGGGCATCCCGGTTGGAAGAGCTTGAGAATGCGAAAAAATCCGGAGAGGAGGCATCCAAGGCCTTTAAGGATGAGACTGATGCTTTCCGCATTGCTCTTTTGTACGGCTCCGGAAAGGCTGTAAGTCCGAAAGATCTGGAATTTTTAAAGGAAAAAAATCCTAAAGCCTATGTCATGGCCATAGCCATGAGAAGCCTGCAAAAAACAGTTGAAGAGGACAAAAAGAAGAAATCCATTCGAGGAGAAGAAAAGGAAGAGCAGGGAGACAATGGTATGGACGCCATGAAAGATGCTATCCAAGAGTCCTTCGAGAAAAAGAAAGGCCTGGAAGCAGAAGGAATGGATATGGCAAAGATGAACATGGAAGAAATGAATACGGGAGAGATGGAAACAGAATAAAAAGCAGAAATTACTGAGCCTCGGCGAAGCGAAGGACTATAGAAATTGTAAAATAGAAGCGACAGATGTAATATAGGTCTGTAAGAGGGCAATCTGAGCCCGCCGGTACTTACTGAAAGCGAGCAAAGCGAAGCTTGAAGTTAGTACTGCTACGAAGGCGAAGTTAGCGAGAGCGTGCCCGATTTCATGTCTATACTGCATCTGAGCGTATACCTTTAATTTTTCCGGGTCCTTCCCTCCGCAGGGGCGAAGTTAGCGAGAGCGTACCCGATTTCATGCCTATACCGCATCGGAACTTATTTCTTAAATAGGTACAGCCTTTCATTACGCAGGCAAGCTTAGTGAGAGCGTTCCCCGAATATAGACTATACTGCATCAAAGCGCATTAAGCGGAATGCTCCTTTGCTTCTTCCGAAAGCTTCTCCTTCAGCCAGCCCTCCATAACGACGGCCTGGTTAAAACGCTCTTCTTTAGTAGCATAGAGAAGGGTAACATTTTCATGAGCAAGATGCTCTCTAACCAAAGCAATAAATTGCTCCTTCTCAGGATTCTTCTCCAGCTCTTCCCAATACTTTTTCTCAAATAAGGGGAAATTCTCCTCTTTATGATTGAAAGTTTTGCGAAGAAAAGTAGAAGGGCTCATCTCCTTCGCCCAGTTATCCAAAGCGGCACGTTCCTTTGTGATGCCTCGTGGCCAAAGTCTATCCGTCAGGATACGAAATCCATCCTTATCTGTTTTTTCTTCATAAATTCGTTTACATTGAATAGAATACATTGTATAGCTCTCTTTCTACTGCGTGTTGAAGATTTTCTCTTTTGCAAGAGATTTTTCCGGTGCTTCCCAGAAGATAAGATTTTGGGCAAATGATGTTTTGACTGGAACTTGTTCAGCTTCCGAAAATAAAACGATTTCTTATATCGGATTAACCGCCCCATAGGGGCGGCTTTCCTTGATTCTTAATGAGTATCGTTTGCAAAGCAAATGTTACTTTGTTTATTCTTAATACCTATCGCGAGTGGTGTGTACGCTAGCTTCTATATTCTTAAAGGCTATCGCCGGCAAGGCATACGACATCTCGTTTATGCTGTTTCCGGGAAGAAAATCTTCATGTCATCTTCTACGGTTCCGATTCCGGCAATACCGAAGTTCTCTACAAGAACCTTTGCTACATTGGGAGAAAGGAAGGCGGGAAGAGTTGGTCCAAGGTGAATATTCTTTACTCCTAAGTAGAGAAGGGCAAGAAGAACGATAACAGCCTTCTGCTCGTACCAAGCAATGTTGTATGCCAATGGTAACTTGTTTACGTCGTCTAAGCCGAATACTTCCTTCAGCTTTAAGGCGATTAAGGCTAAGGAGTAGGAGTCGTTACACTGTCCGGCATCCAAAACTCTTGGAATTCCGCCGATATCGCCAAGATCCAGCTTGTTGTACTTATACTTTGCACATCCTGCAGTTAAGATTACAGCATCCTTTGGAAGTGCCTTGGCAAACTCTGTGTAGTAATCTCTCTTCTTCTGTCTTCCGTCACAACCTGCCATAACCACGAACTTCTTGATAGCGCCGGACTTTACAGCCTCTACTACCTTATCCGCAAGGGCAAATACCTGCTCATGAGCAAATCCGCCTACGATGGTTCCGGTCTCGATTTCTGTTGGAGCGGGGCAGGACTTAGCCTGTTCAATGATGGCAGAGAAGTCCTTGATTTCGCCGTACTTTCCTCCGATGTGCTTGCATCCGGGATAACCTGCAGCACCGGTAGTCCAAAGTCTGTCCTTATAGCTGTCCTTTGGAGGAACGATACAGTTTGTGGTCATGAGGATTGGTCCGTTAAATGGCTCGAACTCTTCCTTCTGCTTCCACCAAGCATTTCCGTAGTTTCCTGCGAAGTGCTTATACTTCTTAAAGAATGGATAGTAGTGGGCAGGAAGCATCTCGGAGTGGGTGTAAACATCTACGCCGGTGCCTTCTGTCTGGTCAAGGAGCATTTCCAGATCCTTAAGGTCATGTCCGGAAACCAGAATTCCGGGATTGTTACGAACACCGATATTTACGGTAGTGATTTCAGGATTTCCGTAAGCGGAAGTATTTGCTCCGTCAAGAAGAGCCATACCCTCTACGCCGGCCTTACCGGTCTCTAAGGTAAGGGCTACCAAATCGTCTACGGAAAGGCTGTCATCTAAAGTAGCGGCAAGAGCCTTCTGGATGAAAGCATCTACATTGGCATCATCCTTTAAAAGAGCGTTTGCATGCTTGGAGTAAGCGGCAAGACCCTTTAATCCGTAGGTGATTAACTCTCTTAAAGAGCGGATATCTTCATTTTCAGTAGCTAAAAAACCGATGCTCTGTGCAAAAACGGGATAATCCTTTTCTGCCACTTCTACAGTTGCTGCCTTAGGAAGCTTGGAGCTATCGGAAAGAGTAGCTCTTACAGCATCTCTCATAGCGAAGGTTTCCTTGATATTTTCCACGATAGCATCGTTATCAAAGTTTGCATTGGTAATAGTGATGAAAAGGTTCATAGTTACTCTGTGGTTTAATTCCTGAGAAACTTCCTTTCCCTCAGCTCTTAACTGCTTAGCCACAGCGGATAATCCCTTGGTGGCATAAACCAAAAGATCCTGCATAGCAGCTACTTCCGGCTTCTTTCCGCAAACACCGGATACGGTACAGCCGGAACAGTTTGCGGTTTCCTGACACTGATAACAAAACATCTTATTTTCCATTTTTTTCCTCCTGAAGAAAAATTCCTAGACTCATTACTTTGCTTATCATACCTAGGAAATGAGAAAAAAGTGTTGCAGAGGCAACAAAATGCTGATAAACTCTGTATATATAAAATACAATATTTAAAAATTTAAGTATTTTTTATATAAGCTATAGGGGAAAATGCATAGAGGATGAATGGAAAATCGGAGTCCAATAGAGAAGAATCACGAATAAGGGAACATGAAATGGAATAGGGCTTTGTTTTATTTTCGCTAGTGCAAACTATCTGAAAGAGAGTATTATAGATAAAATTTAAGAAAATAAATGAAATAACAGGAGAGAAGAAAAATGGGTCAGGAAATAAAGGAAAAAAAGAATAGTACTGAGGAGAGCTGTCAATATGGAGAAGGCTATCATGAGCATTCTTGCGCTTGCTCGGGAGGCACTGAGGAAAGCACTTGCGGATATGGGTTCGACTCCCATCAGCATTCTTGCGGCTGCTCCGAGGAAGATCATGGAGAGGGCTGTACCTGCCCGGATTGCGAGGAAAAAAGAACGCATCAAGGGATAGGAGATAAGGACTTTTCCGTGCTTAGTGGGAAGGAAAGAGAAGCATTGCAAAGGGGAGAAGTCTCCTTTACCTCCGTGCACAGCAGGGAACAGGAAAAGAAGAAACATTTAAAGGGGGATGAACTCCTTCGCTACAGAGATTTGGAAATTTTCAATGGGGTGGAGACGGAGAACCTGAATGCCCTTCTGTACTGCATGAAAAGCTATGTTCGCTCCTATAAGAAAGGGGAGATTGTTCATTTGGAGGAAAAGAATGAGCAACATGTAGGAGTAGTCTTACAAGGCAGTATCCATATGTTGAAGACAGATGTGTGGGGAAATGAAACCCTTCTTACCTATATGAATGAGGGAGAAATCTTCGGAGAGACCTTCGGCAATAATACCGCTGCGGGAGAGTATGTCAGCTTTGTGGCGGCCAGCAAGGCGGAGGTACTGTTCATTTCCTTCCAAAAAGCTATTCATGTCTGCAAAAACCGTTGCGCCTTCCACTTCCGCCTGATTGAAAATCTTTTTGATTTGATTGGAAAGAAAAATATTCAGCTGATGGAAAAAATTGAGGTGACTTCTCGAAGCAGCCTTAGAGAGAAGATATTGGCCTACCTTTCCTTACAGGCACAAAAACAAAAATCCAAGTACATTGAACTGGGACTGAGCCGTACGGATATGGCACAGTTTTTATGCACTAACCGTTCCGCCATGACCAGAGAGCTTTCCCAGCTAAAGGAGGAAGGAATTATCGATTTTGACCGGAATACCTTTATTTTAAAGCAGTAGAGGGAAGAAAAGGATTTGAGGAATGATCCGGCAGAAGCTTATTGTACGGTCCGATAAAAAGAAAAAAAGATAAAACAAAAGGAACTGTAGAAGGAGAAAAATCTCTTTCACAGTTCCTTATTTCTGTATCGCCAAGAGCAGTTCACATGCTGTCGATATATAAAAATACCCTATACAATTACACATTCAGTCTATCACAGGTAGGGCGGAATAGGTAGTGAAATTTTTCTAAATACGGATAAGTCTAAAATAAAAAAGTATTGACTATAACATAATGTCATAGTTTAGAGTATCAATTGTTAGGAGGTAGGTACATGTACATGATAAAAAAAGCAAGTGAGATTAGTGGTGTGTCGGTAAGAATGTTGCATCATTATGATGAGATTGGTTTGTTGTCTCCCCAAAAATCAGAAAATGGATACAGGTATTACACAGAAGAAGATCTGGCATATTTGCAAACAATACTATTTTACAAATATTTAGGATTTCCATTAAAAAAGATTAAATTACTAATGGCAAAAGATAATACTGAATTACTAACTCACTTAAAAAAACAGTTAAGCTTAATGAAAAAGGAAAAAGAGAAACTCTTAACATTGATGGAAACATTACAACAAACTATTGATTATGAAGAAAGGAAAATTACTATGTCAATAAAAGAAAAGTTTAGAGGATTTGTTTATCAAGACAATCAGAAATATGAAGAAATGGCAATTGATAAGTACGGAAAAGATATAATTGAAAAATCCATGGAAAATTTAAAAGGAAAAGAAGTAGAATTTACAGAAAATCTAAATCAAATCTTCACTTCATTTGCAGAAAATATGGCAAAAGGAATTGAAGCAACATCAAAAGAAAGTGTTGAACTTGCAAAGAGTTTACATGAATACATCTGTCGGTACTCTTTTGATTGTTCAATGGAAGCATTTTCAGGTATTGGTTATGGTTATCAGGAAAACCCTGAATTCAAAAGTAATATAGATAGATTTGGAATTGGAACAGCTGAATATGCTTGCGACTCAATTCAAAAGTATGTTAGTGAAGCACGATAGAAGTTAACTAAGAAACAATTTATAAGAAACAGTAAATCAAAAAAGGTTTACTGTTTTTTATTGTTCAAACTCAAGAAGAAAGGACAAGGAAAATGAAAAATATAGAAGAAAAGATTTTAATGGCAGAAGAAGAAATCAAGCAGTTACAAAACAAAAGAAAAAAACTCATCAGTCAACAGAAATAGGAAGAAAGAAAAAAGAGAGATAGACGGATTTATGAAAAAGGAGCAGTCTTTGAAAGTATCTTTACGGAAAGCAAGGAATTTAGCAAATCATGCCTTCGCCTCCCTCCTGGCGAGATCGATTTCTTGATTAATATCATCTGTACTCATATCAGAAACACCATTTGCTTTCGCCTCTGTCCGTAAAGCGGCAAATGCTTGCATTGCCCCTTCTCTGGTAATTGGAGCTTCGTTTAAGCGAATGTTCAAGGTATCTTGTGCCATTTGTATAAACCCCCTTTTTGCATAGTTTCTTCAAGTATAGATAAAGGAAAAAGAAAATGCAAAACAAAGAGCATAAGAACGTGATATTCGATGAAATAAAAAAGAAGCTATAAAAAATCAAGATTATTAAGCAGGTTTTCAGCAATATAGGTCTAAAAATGGGGTAATCTGAGCCCGCGGGTACTTACGAAAAACGAATAGCATGAAGTTTTTCGTTTAGTACCCCTGCAGGGCGAGGTTAGCGGGAGCGTGCCCCAATTTAGACCTATATTGCATGGAAAAGCAATTGATTTTTCTGGCCTCTTATTTTTATCTGTTTAAATTTTATGCTTGTACAATTGCCGGATACTTCTTCTCCAGCTTCTCCAAAATATCCAGGTAATGCTTCTGCACACCCTTGGCAGTTTGCTCATCCTCGAAAATCTGGCTCTTCTCATTGATTTCCTGGAAATCTTCTTCGCTTAGACCTCTTTCCGCAAAGGGATATACCACACTGTTTTCCTTCTCGATATGAAGCTGTAATAAGTGAGCATAAGCCATAGCATAGGACAAGATGTCCAGCTTTAACTCCAGACGGGGATTCTTCTTATACTCGTTCAGGGCGGTTTCTAATGATAAAACATCCGCTCTTCCTAAATCATGCTCCACCAGCATACCGTGAGTTACCAGCTTGTCTCCTACAGGTCCCAACTTCTTTACCATCACGGGGAAGAGGAATTTCTCTTCCTTCCCATGGTGATGCTTATCCGCATACTCCCGAACAAACTCGATAATTTCCCGGAAATCCTCATCGGGAACTTCCCCTCCCTGCATCAGCTGCAGGCAAATGCTACGGACAACGCCTAAAGCTCTATTGATGTTGGCATGGTCTTCTTCCATAAGAATTACACTTTGATTCATAAACTTCCTCTTTTCGTATTTTCTGAAATTTTTGTGACAGTAATAGGAGAAGGGTTTCTTCAAAGTGATGACCCCTCAATAAAAGTTTCTATAGAATATAGGATATTACACAATCTCTCCAAGAATATAGGCCACTGTGCTATCCTTAAAGGCTGTTAAGCCGATTCATTTCCTTTTCTGCTTTTATCTATAAATACTGTAATGGTTTTCGTCGGGAGAATCCATATGGAGCTTGGTACCCTTTAACATACCTTCCATAATCTTTCTTCTCAACTGATAGTAAACCTTAGGATCTCCGGATACGGCTTCCCAGAATGGGGCATGGATATCCTCTTCCTGTTGCCAGGAGGTTCTGTCCACATCCTGCTCTGTCAAAACATTGACTCTATCGCAGGGCATACCGTTTAAGAGAGAATCATCAATCTTTCTGTAGGCATCACTGGCATCGGAATCTGCCTCTAAGGCATGCTTCTGCCCAAACTGAAAAGCAATTTCCTCTAATGAAGAAAGACGAGAAGCGTCCTCTGCCAAGAGGGTAGTTACCAAAAGAGCATAGCGAGCTTCTGCGTCCTGTACTCTTTCCTGTAACCATCCGTGAATATTCATTACGTCAATCAATTCATTTAAAGGACGCAACTCCTTATTTACCGTCTTTTCTGCCAAGCTTCCATCGGCAAAAGCCTTCCATTGCTCCTTTTCGCCGTAAGATACGATGTCTTTGATCAATTCTTCCTGAAGCTGGATCTTATTGTATAACCAATAGTGGATTGGTCCTAAAAATGCACTCATTAAGCATTTACCTCTTCTAACTTCTTATTTAATGCTGCTGCAAGAATAACAGGATTTAAGCCATGTACCATGCAAGCGTCCTCTAAAGACTCCATCTGAGAGCTTGGGCAACCAAGGCAATGCATTCCTGCCTCTAATAAAGTATCAATTAACTCAGGGTACTCATTTACAATCTGTCCTACCAACATATCAGTGCTAATCTTTGCCATTTTTTTATCCTCCTCTAAACGCTGATTTTCGAATCTGAGCAGAGTATAACAAAAATAAAAAATAAAGTTTGTTGCGATTGCAACATTTACTTTCGCTTCTGTTTTTTCAAGACCTTACTTTCTCAAATTTTTATTTTCTTTCCCTTGACAGAGACTTTCCTCCTCACTACAATAAAGATTGTAAAAAATTGAATTGCCAAAAATCTTTTAAAAAAAGCAGAAGATAGAAGGGGATTCAAATAGAACGTAGGGTTAGTATAGGAAGGAGTTTGTATGGGATTTTATGATTACAAGGTAGCGGATACCAAGGGCGGAGAGAAGGACTTAAAGGATTTCGAAGGAAAGGTGGTACTGGTAGTAAACACAGCAACAGGCTGCGGTTTCACTCCCCAGTACAAGGAACTGGAGGAGATGTACGAGGCATTCCACGACAAGGGACTGGAGATTCTGGATATTCCTTGCAACCAGTTTGCCGGACAGACTCCCGGAACGGATGAAGAAATTCATGAGTTCTGTACTTTAAATTACAATACCCGGTTCCCTCAGATGAAGAAGGTGGATGTAAATGGAGAGACCCAGATTCCTCTTTACCGTTTCTTAAAGGAGCAGCAGGGCTTTAAGGGCTTCGGAGAAGGCAAGATGGCAGATCTTCTTCGGGATATGCTTCCAAAGATTGATCCGGGCTATGAGAAGAATCCGGAGATTAAATGGAACTTTACCAAGTTCCTGGTGGACAGAAAGGGGAATGTACTTGCCCGCTTTGAGCCTACCGTAGATATGGCTGAAGTAAGAAAGGCTGTGGAAGCAGCCCTGTAAGGCTCTCGTTTGGCAAATCGCTTAGAATAAACAGCATAGTACAAATGCTTTTGCATAAATAGCATAAAAGAAAAGCTCGGACAGTATTTCATTGTCCGGGCTTTTACTGTATAATGCCTTTCGGGCGTCACGATAGCTTATTGTGACAGCTTGTTCTTGCAAGATTAGAAAGGAGTCTATATGCCGATAGACAAAGAAGAACAAAGCATAAACCGTAAATTAATGGACTTTTTGGACCAAAGTCCCAATGCCTTTTTTGCTGTGGAAAATATGAAGCAGGCTTTGGAAAAGGGCGGTTTTAAAGCTCTCTATGAGGGAGAGGCCTGGAAACTGAAGGCAGGAGAAAAGTACTATGTGACAAGGAATGGATCTGCTTTAATTGCCTTTGTCCTTCCCAAGGGGGACTTCAAAGGCTTCCAGATGATGGCTAGCCACAGTGATTCTCCGGTTTTCAAAATCAAGGCCAATGCGGAAATCGGGATTGACAAGGAGTATCTGAAGCTGAATGTGGAGAAGTATGGCGGAATGATTTGCTCCCCCTGGCTGGACAGACCGCTGTCTTTGGCGGGAAGAGTCATTTGCAAGACAAAGGGAGGGGTAGAGACGAAGCTCTTAAATGTGGATAGAGACTTAATGATTATCCCGAACCTTGCCATTCACATGAATCGCGAAGTCAACGACGGCTATGCCTTCAATGCCCAAAAGGATATGTTGCCTTTATTTTCCTCCTTCCAGGAGAAGGGAGCCTTTCTGGAATTTATCGGAAAGGAACTGGGGGTTAAGCCGGAGGATATTTTGGATACGGACCTCTTCCTTTACAACAGGGAAAAGGCTTGCATCTTAGGCGCAAAGGAAGAATATCTTTGCAGCGGAAGACTGGATGATTTGCAGTGCGGATTTTCCTCCTTACAGGGAATCCTTGCGGCTAAGCCCAAGCAAAGCGTAGCGGTTCATTGTGTCTATGACAATGAAGAGGTAGGTAGCGGTACCAAGCAGGGTGCGGCTTCCACCTTCCTAAAGGATGTGTTAATGCGGATTATCCGTGCCTTCGGAAAGACCGAAGACGAGTATTTGCAGGCTTTGCAGAACAGCTTCCTGCTTTCTGCGGACAATGCTCATGCGGTACATCCCAACCAGCCGGATAAGGCGGATCCCACAAACCGTCCTTACATCAATAAGGGAATTGTCATTAAGTACAGTGCCAACCAGAAGTACACCACAGATGGAATTTCCGGTGCCATTTTCAAGCAGTTCTGCGAAAAGGCAAAGGTTCCTTTCCAGATTTTCACCAACAGGTCCGATATGTTGGGAGGCTCTACCCTTGGAAATATTTCCAACAGCCAGGTAGCCTTGAACACGGTGGACATCGGATTGGCCCAGCTGGCTATGCACTCCCCCTTCGAAACCGCAGGGGTGAAGGACACCAAGTATATGGTGGAAGTAGCTAAGCTG
>NZ_CABSXI010000072.1:0-11655 GCF_902481605.1 uncultured Oribacterium sp.
GGGAAAAATAAGAACTTGAAAAGGAAAGGTAAATTTGTTTTATCCTTGTGAAATTCACTCCTAAGCTACAAAACTCTTATCTGTTAAAATTTATTTATTATAGAATTTTGAACTTTGGCCGATATAGATAAAGTCGTAAAAAATCCAGAAAAATGGAGTTTTCTACAGGAGGAGTGAAGGAACAATGAAGAAACACGATGCAGGAACAACAGGAACTAGGCAAGCACAGGGGACAAAGCGAGGTCATTCCTTAAGCGGAAGAATTTCTTTGAGCTTAGGTATTATCATGCTTTTCTTATTTGCTTTGATGACCGCTTTTATTTTAACAGTGGCCAGTGCAGCATTTAACAAGAAAAATGAGCAAAACATGAATGCTCTTTCAAACTTAAATGCGGGCAGAGTGAACAAAATCACAATAAATACCAGTAATACCATGAAGTCTTTGGCAGACAGCTTCGTAAATTTTCATAAAGAAGATGGCGAAGATTCTGCTCTTAGCGGAAAGAGCAAGCTGGAAGAAGCTACCGGAGCATTGACGGTTTCGGAGGCTGAGGAAGAGTATTACTTGATGAAAACCATGCAGAGCTTTGCAAAAAACAATTTGGGAATTGTGAGCCAGGCATTGCTCTTGGAGCCGGATGCATTTTCCAAGGAAAACAGCAATTACTCTCTTCGTTATGATACCGACGGAGACAAGTTCTCCATGGTGCCTTACGAGGTTTATGGTACACAGGATTTTTATAAGCAGGCACAGGAGAGCAAGACAGCTTCCGCAACTCTTCCTACGGAAAATCCGGATACCGGTAAGGGAAGCTTCTATATGACCGTTCCCATTCTGGACGGAGATCGTTTTTTGGGCATCGTAACCACAGAGATTTCCACAGAGGTTTTCAACGAGTTGGATATGAGTACACTTGGTTATGAAAATGTGTTCTTTGATGTTTTAGATAACCAAAACAACTTCGTTTACAGTAATAATCCGGATGCGAAGGGAAAGAACTTAGGAGACTTAATCGGTCAGAAATATAACGATATGCTGGTGGAAAAGATGCAGAGTAAAGAAGCATTTTTCCAAAGAGATGGCCAGGTTCGTTACTATGTACCTTTGCAAATCGAGGGTGTAGATTGGTGGGTGCAGACCGCTATGACGATTCCTCATTTTGATCAGGAGAAAAATCAGCTTTTATTTGCTTTGATTTTGTCCGAGGTCATCATCTTTATTTTGGTTCAGGTCATTAACTTTGTGCGGATTTCCAATGCCTTAAAGCCATTAAAGAAGATCAGCGAGGTCGGAAAAGAAGTGGCAGGCGGAAACTTTGATGTGGAAATTCATTATCCCCATAAGGATGAAATCGGAGAGCTTTCTCGCAGTATTTCCGAAGTAATCGGAAGAAGTAAGAAGATTGTATTTGACCTTAGAGACCGTTTGGATGCTATGGCAGGCGGAAACTTTACCGAAAATCTTGAAAGCGAAGAGTATGTAGGAGATTATGCACCGCTTCTGGAAAGCTTAAAGCATATTCAAGAGGATATGAACAGAACCTTACAGGAGGTTCACGCTTCTTCCGTACAGGTATTAAGCAGTGCAGAGCAGGTAAATACCGGAGCGCAAAGCCTGTCTCAGGGTGCTACGGAGCAGGCTTCCTCCATCGAGGAGCTGTCTGCCAATATGCAGGATATTTCTCAATCCATTCAGGCTTCTACAAAGACTGCAGGAGATGCTTACAAGCTCCAGGGAGAAGCAGGAGTTGCGGTTCTTCAGTCCAATGAGAAGATGGAAGAAATGCGTAAGGCCATGGACGATATTACCGCAAAGTCCAATGAAATCAGTAAAATCATTAAGACCATTGATGACATTGCCTTCCAGACCAATATTCTTTCCTTAAATGCGGCTATCGAAGCGGCAAGAGCAGGAGCAGCCGGAAAGGGCTTTGCCGTGGTGGCGGATGAAGTAGGAAACCTTGCCCAGAAATCCGCAAAGGCGGCACAGAATACCGGTTTACTCATTGAAGAAACCATTGAAGCTGTGGAAAAGGGTGCAAAAATCACCGAAGAAACTGCAGAATCCTTAAATTCCGTTTCCAAGAGTACGGAAGAGGTAAACACCTTGATCGAGAAGATTTCTGCCGCATCCAGCAAGGATTTGGAGGGTATCACTTCCTTAAATCAGGGCTTACAGCAGATTTCTTCCGTGGTACAGGCAAATTCCGCAACAGCAGAACAGAGTGCGGCAGCCTCCGAAGAGCTTACCGGTCAGGCCAATAAGATGAATGAATTGGTGGAGCGCTTCCAGTTGAAGGAAGAGTAAGAAACAAAAGCTAAAACAAAAGCTAAGATAAAAGCTAAGAAAATAGCTAAAATAAAAGCAAAATAACAGCTTAAACATTAAGAAACAGCCTTTATGGATATGGGCCTGAAAAAGGGAAATCCGAAGCCGATTTCAGCCCTGAATTCCATAGAGGCTTTTTTGTATTTTTAAAGTCCAAAATTCATAGACATTTTTTTTCCCTATGGTAAGATAGAAAACGTAATTTTATAAAGAAACGGTCAAGAGCTTAGGAGGAAAAAATGAATAAAGAGATTGAAACGAAGGCAATAAACAGTATCCGTATTCTTTCTGCAGATGGAATCCAAAAGGCGAATTCAGGACACCCCGGATTACCCTTGGGGGCGGCTCCCATGGCATATACCCTTTGGGCGAAACACCTTCATTTTCATCCTGAGCATCCGGAATGGGATAACAGAGATCGCTTCGTTTTATCCGCAGGGCATGGTTCCATGATGCTCTACTCTTTATTACATCTTTTTTCCTTTGGGCTAAGTAAGGAAGATTTAATGCAGTTCCGTCAATTGGGTTCTCTTACCCCCGGACATCCGGAATATGGTCATACCAAGGGAATCGATGCCACTACCGGTCCCTTAGGGGCAGGTCTTGCTATGGCGGTAGGTATGGCTATGGCGGAAAGTCATTTGGCGGCAGAGTTTAATAAAGAAGATTTAAAGCTGGTAGACCACAGAACCTATGCTCTCTGTGGAGACGGTTGTCTGATGGAGGGAATTTCCTCCGAGGCTCTTTCCCTTGCCGGAACCTTGAAGCTGGATAAATTGACCATCTTGTATGATTCCAACAAGATTTCTATTGAGGGCAATACGGACATTGCTTTTACGGAAAATGTGGAACAGCGTATGCAGGCCTTCGGTTTCAAGACCTTGACGGTTGAGGACGGTAATGATATCGAGGCGATTTCCAAGGCTATTGAAACCGCCAAGGAAGACTGTTCTGCCCCCTATTTTATTACCATTAAAACCCAAATCGGTTATGGCGTTCCTAAGAAGATGGGAAGTGCTTCCGCCCATGGAGAACCCTTGGGAGAGGAAAATATTAAAGAGATGCGGAAGTTCCTAAACTGGGAAGAGGAAGAGCCCTTCCTTGTACCAAAGGAGGTTTATGCCCACTATGATGCTTTGGTAGAGGAAAAGAAGACTTCCTACAGTGCCTGGGAGGAGTTAAGAGCAAAGTATGAGAAGGCCTACCCGGAGTGCTATGCCAAGTATTGTGCTTATCATAATCCGGGAAGTGCAGCCGCTCTTTTACAGGAGGAAAAGCTTTGGACAGCAGTGGAGAAGCCGGAAGCAACCCGTTCTTCCTCCGGAGAAGTGATTCAGATTTTAAAGGATTTGGTGCCGAATCTTTTCGGCGGTTCTGCAGACCTTGCCCCTTCCACAAAGACAGAAATGAAGGGAGAGGGATTTTATTCTCCGGAAAATCCTCTTGGAAAAAATATCCATTTCGGTGTAAGAGAGCTGGCTATGGCAGGCATTGCCAACGGAATTCTTCTGCATGGAGGACTTCGTTCCTATGTGGCGACCTTCTTCGTCTTCAGTGATTATGTAAAGCCTATGGCAAGACTGGCAGCCCTTATGGGATTACCCCAGATCTATGTATTAACCCATGACAGTATCGGTGTAGGAGAGGATGGACCTACCCATGAGCCAATTGAACAGCTGGCTATGCTGCGTTCCACTCCGAATTTCCGGGTGTTCCGTCCCTGTGACAGACAGGAGACTGCGGCGGCTTGGTTCTCCGCATTGTCCAGCACGGATTGTCCTACAGCTATTGTTCTAAGCAGACAGAATCTTCCTCAGTATTGTAAGGATGGAAGAGATGCTTTGAAGGGCGCCTATATTCTTTCCGGAGGAGAAGAGGAGCCTGAGTTAATCCTTATGGCCACCGGTTCTGAAGTAGAGCTGGCAGAAGAGGCAGCTAAGGTACTTCGCGGAGAAGGAAGAGCGGTTCGCGTAGTTTCCATGCCTTCCTTAGAAGTATTTGCTCTGCAAAGTCCGGAATATCAGGAGAAGGTATTACCCAAGTCTTGTAGAAAGCGTATTTCCATCGAGGCTCTTTCCACCTTCGGTTGGGGCAAATATGTAGGCTTTGAAGGAAAGAGTATCGGTCTGGATCGCTTCGGCGCCTCCGGTCCTGCCAAGTCCCTTTTCCAGGAATTTGGATTTACGGTAGAAAGAGTTGTGGAAGAGGCAAAGAGCTTATAAATTTTCTGTTCAAGGAGGAAAGAAATGAAATTTTATATTGATACAGCGAATGTAGCGGAAATTCGAGAAGCCTATGATATGGGAATCATTGCCGGTGTAACCACTAATCCTTCTCTCATTGCCAAGGAAGGTCGGGACTATCAGGAAACCTTGAAGGAAATTGCTTCCTTTATGGATGGCCCCATCTCCGGAGAAGTACGGGCGGACAGTGACACCGCAGAGAAGATGATTGCGGAGGGACGGGAGATTGCCGCCTTGTCCAAAAATATGGTGGTAAAGATTCCTATGACAGCAGAAGGTTTAAAGGCTGTAAAGGTGCTTTCCCAGGAGGGAATCAAGACCAATGTAACCTTGATTTTCTCTGCAAACCAGGCGCTTTTGGCAGCCAGAGCGGGAGCAAGCTATGTTTCTCCTTTCTTGGGAAGACTGGATGATATTTCCTCCGACGGTCTTATTCTGATTCAGGATATTATGGATGTTTTCAGCCAGTATCCGGAGCTGGAAACAGAAGTGATTTGCGCTTCCGTAAGACACCCGATTCATGTTTTGGAATGTGCAAAGACCGGGGCGGATATCGCTACTGTGCCCTTTAAGGTTTTAATGCAAATGATTTCCCATCCTCTGACAGATCAGGGAATTGAAAAATTTAAGGCAGATTATGCGAAGGCATTTCCAACGAGATATCGCACGCTTGCGAGCGACACTCGTTATAAATAAAGAATTGACATCTTTTTCACAGCACAGTATAGTAAAAAATGCTGTGAAAGATGACAATTTATGAGGGGACTATGGAAAAAAAAGGAATATCCCAGGCGGTAATACAACGTTTACCCAGATATTATCGTTACCTAGAGGATTTAATGGATCAAAAAATTGATCGTATCTCTTCTTCGGAACTATCCAAAAGAATGCATTTGACTGCTTCCCAGATTCGACAGGATTTGAATAACTTCGGCGGATTTGGACAGCAGGGCTACGGTTATAATGTGAAGAATCTTCATGAGGAAATCGGGAAGATTCTAAATATCGATCGAGAGCATCCTATGATTATCGTAGGGGCCGGACATTTGGGCATTGCCTTGGCCAATTATACGAATTTTCGTAAAAGGGGCTTTGTCCTTCGAGGAATTTTCGACTCCAACCCCAAGCTTTGGGGAGAGAAGGTAGGAGATTTAAAGATTGCGCCTATGGAGGAGATTGAGTCGGTGGTAAAGCAGTACCACATCCGCTTGGCTGCTATATGTATCCCTAAGGATGTGGCTGTACCGGTGGCGGAGAAATTAATTTCTTACGGCATTGACGGTCTCTGGAATTTTGCCCATGTGGATTTGGAAGTACCGGAGCATGTGGTGACGGAAAATGTTCATTTGTCAGAAAGTCTTATGCGCCTGTCCTACCGTGTCTTCGAGGAGCGTTCATGATTTTGGGAATCGGCTGCGATATATTGGAAATTGCCCGTTTAGAAAAATTAGTAAAAAACAATTATACCCATAGGGTATTCACAGAAGAAGAACGCCGGCAAAGTGAGGGAAAGCTCTCTCGCTTAGCCGGTGATTTTAGTGTAAAAGAAGCGGTATCCAAATGCTTCGGCACCGGTGTCAGAAGCTTTTCTCTTTTGGATATTGAAGTGCTTAGAGACAGTCTGGGGAAACCCTATGTGAAGCTCTACGGCGGCGCGGAAAAGATTTTTCTGGAAATGGGAGGAAAGTCCCTTCATGTCAGTATCAGTAATACCGGAGATCTGGTAATGGCTTATGCGCTTATGGAAGGAGAAGGCTTTTAGATAATGCAACGAGAGTTTGATACATGCTAAAAGATAGAATGAGATTTTGATAACTTCCAAAAGATATGATGAGATATACAATCGAAAAGATATGATGGAATTCTGATAAAATCGAAAAGATATGATGAGAGTCTGATGAATTCTATAACTGCGGTAAAAATCTTACAAAAGAGGAACAGGATGGCTTCAAAATGAAAATTTATATTCCTAAACGAAATCCGGCTTCCCATAAGGGCTCCTATGGAAAATGTCTGATAATTGCGGGAGCGGAGGGAATGGCCGGAGCAGCTTATTTTGCGGCTCTGTCCGCCTATCGTACCGGTACCGGGCTGGTGAAGCTGTGCAGTGCAAAGCAAAATTGCGGTATTTTACAAAGCTTAATTCCGGAAGCCATTATTCTGTCTTTTCCGAAGGGAAAGGAGAATTTCCAAGAATTGGAAAAGGCGATAGAATGGGCGGATTTTCTGCTGCTTGGTCCGGGAATGGGCACAGGGAAAGAGGCAGAAGATCTATTGCGTTTGGTTTTGGATAAGGGAAGGGCTCCTTTATTGATTGATGCGGACGGACTCAATCTTCTTTCTCGGAATTCTGATTTGCAAGCTTTGGCAAAATCCTATGGAAGGAAATCTCTTTTATTTTTAACCCCTCATCTTATGGAGTTTTCCAGACTTTCCGGGAAAAGCCTTACAGAAATCGAAAATCGCGGAGGAGAAATTGCAAAATCCTTTGGAAAAGAGTACCATTGTATCTTGTTGTTAAAGTCTCACGATACCATGGTGATTTCTCCTGATGGGGGGCTTGTCTATCAAAGGAAGAGAAGCTGTGCCGCCCTAAGCAAGGGAGGCTCCGGAGATGTATTTGCCGGAAGTATAGCCGGAATTTATCTGATATTAGAGGAAGAAGCTAAGCGGAAAGCAAAGGCTGATTTATCTCAGACTGCATTTTCTTTAGAGGGCTCTAATGAGAAAAACTCTGATGTGGTAAAAGAAGATAGTTCTGTAATGCCAATAGAGCAAGGATGTAAAGCGGCGATTTTGTCCTGTGAGGCGCAGATTTTAGCCGGAGAGCTGGCTGCCAAGGAATGGGGAGAACATGGAGTCCTGGCTGAAAACATTGCTAATGCCATGGGTAAGGCTCTGAATCGTTTGGAAGAGCAGGGATGCTCAATAGACCAAAGCTAAAACAGGGAAGACAAAGAGTGAATCAAGAAATCTGACAAACTAAGAAGAAGTAAATAAGACGGTAAAAGAAGACGGTAAAAGAAGGTAAAGCAAGAAATGTGTTTGGGAAGAGAAAGCTACGGCAGAACCTATGCGGTAGTGGAGTTAAGTTATTTACAGGATAATATCAAGGCAGTGAAATCCCATCTTCGGAAGGGAATGCAGTTTTGTGCCGTAGTGAAAATGGATGCCTATGGTCACGGAATCGTGGAGGTAGCCAGAGCCGTAGAGGAAGAATGTGCTCTCTTTGGGGTAGCTACCATTGAAGAAGGAATTATATTACGAAAGGGAGGAATTACAACCCCCATATTAATTTTGGGAGTGGTTCCCAAGGGGCAGTACAGAAGTCTTTGGCACTATGATATTATGCCCTCTCTGTTTACCAGAGAGCAGGGAGAAGCTCTCTCCGCTATTTCCCAAAAGGAGGGAAAGAGTCTGCCCTGTCATTTGGCTTTGGACACCGGAATGGGAAGAATCGGCATTCAGGTAGAGAAAGAGGGCGCTGTAGAGCTGGGACTGGAACTTTTCTCCCTGACCGGAATTGAAATCTGCGGTATTTTTTCTCATTTTGCCTGCTGTGACGATAGGGATAAGTCTTATACGGAGATGCAGGAAAGGCGTTTTGCAGACTATCTTAAGGCTTTGGAGGAGAGGGGAATCAAGCTTCCCCTCTGTCATCTTTCCAACTCTGCGGGAATTTTAGAGGGACGGGGAGTACAGTACGATATGGTGCGGGACGGCATTGCAATGTATGGGCTTTATCCCTCCAAGGACATGGAAAGAAAGCTACCCTTGAAACAGGTTCTCTCCTGGAAGGCTAAAATCAGTCATATTAAAGAAGTTCCGTCAGGAGAAGCCATTTCCTACGGTGCAAGCTTTGTCACCCGGGAACCCATGCGGGTGGCCACTGTGCCGGTGGGCTATGGAGACGGGTATCCCAGAGTTCTTTCCAATAAGGCGAAGGTTTTAGTAGGAGGAAAGCCTTGTCCCATTCTTGGCAGAGTTTGCATGGATCAGTTTATGATTGATGTAAGTCATACAGAGGCGGAAGTCTTTCAGGAGGTTACCCTTCTGGGACAGGAGGGAGAGGAAGAGATTTCTCTTTATGATTGGGAAGAATGGGGCGTTTTTTCCTATGAATTCCTCTGTAACTTGGGAAATCGAGTACCCAGAGTATACAAAATGAAGGGAAAATGGGTGGGAACCTATGATCCCTTGTCTTCCTTACATATTGAGGAGTATCAGGAGGAAGAAGGCTAAACCGCAGAAGAAGCCTAAAGTGCTGAAGAAGCCACTTTAGCTTTTATGCGGATGGAAATATAACTAGAACTAAAGGAATTAAAAATAAATTCAGAGGCCCCAAGGCAAGGGAAGGACTTGTTTTTTGGAAAAAAACTTGCATAGAAGGGGAAGACTGGCTAATATAGAAAAATATTATAGAAAGTAGGAGATAAGCATGTCAGGACATTCAAAATACTCAAACATTAAAGCAAAGAAAGAGAAAAATGATGCCGCAAAGGGAAAGATTTTTACCATTATCGGTCATGAAATCGCCTTAGCCGTAAAGCAGGGAGGAGCAGATCCTGCCAGCAACTCCAAATTAAAGGATGTCATTGCCAAAGCGAAGGCTAACAATATGCCCAACGATACCATTCAGAACGGTATTAAGCGTGCAGCAGGTGCCTTGGATACGGTGAACTTTGAAGAGCTGCAGTACGAGGGCTACGGGGTGAACGGAGTAGCCATTATCGTTAAGGTGTTGACTGATAATAAGAACCGTTCCGCAGCGGATGTTCGTTCCGCTTTCACTAAGGGAAAGGGAAGTCTGGGAAGTCAGGGATCCGTATCTTTCCTTTTTGAGGAAAAGGGACAGATTATTCTGGATAAGGAAGAAATGGAAGACTTAGGTCACGATGCGGAAGCCTTGATGGATATGGCGATTATGGCAGGTGCCGAGGATTTACTGGAAAGAGATGATTACTATGAGATTCTCACCGATCCCAGCGAGTTTTCCTCCGTGCGAGAAAAGCTGGAGCAGGAGAACCTGCCTATGGCGGAAGCCGATGTGGTTATGATTCCGGGAAATACCGTTTCCGTAACCGATGAAGAAGCGGTAAAGAACTTAAGAAAGACTCTGGACCTTTTGGACGCATCCGATGATGTGCAGAACGTTTACACGAACTGGGAAGAGGAATAGGTCTGACTTTCTGGTAAAGGGCAGAAGAAAAAGAGAATATAGAGCTGGAAACAATTTTCTATTTCATACAGTATAGGTCTGGAATGGGGGCAATCTGAGCCCGCCGGTACTTGCGAAAAACGAAGGAACTGCAGTTTTTCGCTTAGTATCCGTTGCAGGGCGAGGTTAGCGGGAGCGTGCCCCAATTCCAGACCTATACTGTTATGAAATGCTTAAAATTCATCTTCTCTTTTTCTTCTTTGAAACTTTACCAGGGGAAGTCTTTGATTTCTTCCAGCTTAAGCTTTGGGCTTACCAGTATAGAGTAATTCTGGTGATAAATAACAAAGCCGGGGGCGGCTCCGGGGACCTTTTTTAGGTTCTTCTTCTGGGTATAATCCACCTCTACCTTTTGGCTGCTGCCTTCCGAAGAGAAGTAGGCGGCCAGCTCTGCGGCTTCTTCAAAGAGTCGATCGGGAAGCTCTTCCAAATCCTTTCCCTCTGTTTTTGCTATTACATGGGAGCCGGGAATATTTTTTCCATGGAACCAAAAGTCTTTTCCTTCTGCAATCTGGAAGCTGAGGATTTCGTTTTGTTGGTTATTTTTTCCCACATAGAGAAGATAGCCGTCTGAAGAACGGAAAAGTCTCGGCTTGGACTGGTCTTCCTTTCGCTGTTTTTTCTTCTTTCCGCTGACTTTTTTGATATAGCCAAAGTCTCCCATTTCCACCCTTATGGCATCCAGATCCCCTGCGCTTTCCGCAAGCTGTATGCTGTTCATAATGGACTGGAGGTGGTAGAGCGTTTTTTTGCTTTCCGCTACCTGCTCTAAAAGATTTTGCTCCGTCCTCTTGGCCTTATCATATTTTTCAAAATACTTCTTGGCATTATCCATAGGAGAAAGGGTAGGATCCAAGGGGATTTTTTCTTCCTTTCCCGTATAGTAATTTTCGCATATAAGCTCTTTTTCTCCTCCGGTTAGGCTATAGCCGTAGGTGGTTAAGAGTTCTCCGTAGATTCTGAATTTATCTTTTTTCTCCGTATCTTTTAGTTGCTTTTCTTGAAGTGCCAGCTTTTTATTACAGCGCTCCAAGAGGGTATGGCACTGCTTCTTTAAGTCTGTGGATTTCTGCCGTACTCTGTCGTCCCTTTCCTTATTTCCGTAGTATTGAAGGAGGAGGGCAGAGGGAGAGGAAATGTATTCTTCGGAAAATGCCGGATTGCCCTTGTATTGTTGAACCGGGAGAGCGGAAAAATCAAAGGCCTTTTCCCCTTCATACAAAATGACCGGATGAAAATCCTTTTCCTGAACTATTTTCCGAAAGGCTAAAATGGCTTCCTTAACCTGCATCCCTTCCTCCAAAGATAAGGTATTGGAGATTTTATCGATAGGGAGACCGGCATCAAGACAAAGCTCTCTTGCCAGCAAAGGGCTAAGTCCGGAAAAGCTTTGGAAGAGGCATTCCCATAAGGGGAGGGCATCTTTCTCCAAGAGAGTATCCAGTTCCTCCATAGGAAAGGATAAAATATTTTCCTTATGGAAGGCATCCGGAATGAAATATTCCCTTCCGGGAAGCACTTCTCTCACGGAGGACTGACTCAGGGAGATTCTCTTTATGGCGTCTAGAATCGTATAATCCTCTTTCAGTAAAATGATGTTGGAATACTTCCCCATGATTTCTACAGCCAAATGCTTAATGCCTACATCCCCCAGCTCATCTCTATGGGAAATATCCAAAAAGAGCACGCGCTCCAGCCCTTCCTCCGTAAGCTTTAGAGAAGCCTGTCGAATGCTTTGAATGATGCCGTTTCCGATATGCTTCCGAAGGGACATACAAAAGATGGGGGCGGTGATCGGCGCGGTTTTTCCTTCATTTGCCAAATATAGAAGGGGGAAGGAGGGGTTGGCAGAGAGGTGGAGAATC
>NZ_CABSXI010000073.1:0-11308 GCF_902481605.1 uncultured Oribacterium sp.
AAACGGTTAATGTAGTAGCACCGCCATTGGCCTGCTGTGCTGTAGTAGCTGCGTTAGCACGGCTTTCTGTTGTAGCGCTGGTGCTTCCTGTAGCAGAGCTTGATGCTGTAGTGCTTGTTCCTGTGCTACTCTGGGTTGTCACTTCTTCGGAACGTACATACTGCTTGGAAATATAGGCATCCTGTCCGTTATAGGTGATTTCTAACCACTCATCATTATAATCCGCCTTATATTGCAGCTCTGTTCCTTCATCCAACACGGTGAGTACTTCTGAATCTGTTGTGCTGGGCTTTGTTCTGACTCTTACTCCTGTGGTGGTGAAATAACGCTTCGGTGTAGCCGTTGTCTCCTCCACGGTAGTTTCCTCCGTGCTTTCCACTGTTGCAGAGGTCTCTGTTACCGCCGCTGTAGTTTCCACTACGCTATGCTTCTTTGCGGAGAAGAAAAGCACCTTTACCAGAATAATCACAATAATAGCAATTGCCACCGGAAGGGCAATTCGTAAAATGCTGTACAAATCCCACTCTGTTCCCGGATTTCTATTTGCAGTACTTCTCTGTCTTCTGCCTGCTGTTCCTGTAGTTCTTCCGCTTCTTCTCTTCACAGAACTGCTTGAGCCTACGCTCTTTTGTAAACGTCTTGCTCTATCGGTTCCCGCTCCGGTTCTTCCCTTTCCGGCGGTACTTCTCCGAACGGGAATTCCTGCTCCCAGTCCTTCTTCCCGCTCTTCCCTTTCAATTTCCCGAATTCTGGAAGAATATCCTTCGGTGGTAAGTCTGGGCGCCTCCGCTCCATAATTCTCCGCATCAATACGGGAAGCCAGTCCTGCCTGTCTTGCTGTTTCTCTTCTTAAGCTGGAGCTGGAAATCGTATTCTCCTCTCCCAGCTCATCTCTATAGGCTGCGGAAGAAGATGTAGCGGCAAGAGAATCCTCTCCCTGTATTCCTTCATTTCTTCCCGGTCCCTCTTCCACATACTCCGATAAGGCATCTCTTAACATGGAGAAGGAGTCATTGGCATCCTGGGCAGTGGATTCATTACCAAGCTCTGCCAGCTCTCCAAAGGCCCGAATTCCGTGATAGGTATCTCTGGACTTGGCAGAAATAATACCGCCTTCAAAAAGCTGATTAATATCGCTCTCTAAATTACTGGAGACCATCAAAGCCTGATCGATCTGCATCCGTACCAGGCTGGCCAAAATCTCCTTGTCCATAATCACCGCTTCTTTATATTGTCCGTTCAAGAGGTAGTTCTGCACATCCCCTAATTGTACGCGAATCTTTCCCCAAACACTGTTTTCACGCTCCGCCATATTTCCCTCCTTGCCTCCTGCAATTTTCTTCTGTAGTATACCTAGAAAGACAGCTTTCTTCAAGGAAGAATATCATTTTTCACAAAGAATTCGCGGTTTTTGATACTTCTTTCCTTAAATCGTAAGATTTGCCCTAAAAGCGGCGGAGACAGGCTCTATTTTCAGGGTAAGCAAGCGAAAAGCTTTGGAGAAACGTAAAAAGAGGATAAGCTGTTTACCTTATCCTCCCTCTACTCTATTTTTCGTTTTTTCTCATTAAAAGTCTTTTTATATAATATCCCATCTGCCCTCTGACTTACCGGCAAAAGGTCCGGGAGTCAGTCTGGAATAAATCCGTTCCATTCCCGTATCATCCATCACAGCAACGCAAAAGATATTGACATCCTTTCCCTCATAAATTTTTCCATCTGTCAAACCCTCTGAAAAACTATTTCCCACATACTGCAACTTCATTTCGTCCTCCTTAGGAATGTGGCATGAAAAACATCCCTGTCTCTCTGCACCGCCGGAAGCTCCTTCCTGCGATTCCTGTTCTACTCTATTTTATTAATTTACAATATGTATATCGCAATATTTTTATAAAAAATAAGTTTTTATAGGGCGCTGTTTTGTTTTTTTCTAAGTACATTTTAAGGAGCCGCTCTGAAGCCCTATAGGTCTGTATCAGGGCACGCTCCCGCTAACTTCGCCTTGACTGAGCAGTGGTTTCTGTTAACCACTGCTCACTTTGCTTCGCAAAGCAACTTCCTTCGGAAGTTGGTCTGTATCAGGACGACTTTTCTAATGAAAAGTCTGTCCTTACAGCACTAACTTCAAGCTTCGCTTTGCTCGCTTTCAGTAAGTACCGGCGGGCTCAGATTACCCCTAATATAGACCTATACTGCATTATTCGCTTCATTTATTGATTTTTTACAGTTCTTCACTTCACCGGATTTCGCAAGTATCGGGCTCAGACACCCCATTTTCAGACCTATATTGCCGAAAAGTTCTTTATCATTTTGATTTTCAAAGTCCCTTTTTGTGATTATACTACTTTACTCTGTCACCGCTTTAGGTTTATGTCCTGCCATCATAGCGTGTCCTGTGATAAAGCACATCACCATGCCCACAACTGCTACGACTGCCCAGAATTAATGTTTCTTCAGCATGTTAAAATCTCCTTTCTTGATGAACCCAAACCCTGTGTTGCTTTGTAGGGTATTCGTTGATGGGTGTAGTTCTAATTATTGTTCTCAAATCAATATGTTAGCATATTTCTGCTAATCATAAAAAAATATCAAATTATTTTTCCTTTTTTACAAGTTCCAAATACCGATACATACTGGCGGGGGAGCAGCACAGCCTGTTCCCTACAGTTTTAACAGAGCCCTTCATAGAGAAGATGCCTTTTTGATAAAGCTGTCGTATGATATCAAGTTTTTCTGAATGACTTAGATCACTGAAAGGAAGGGACTTGTTTATTCTATTCAATATTTCATCTATAGTATTTGAAATATTTTCCGAAAATATTGTTTGCTCATCATTACCCTTTATTTCTATGGAAATATTTTTGGATACATAATTATCCGGATGACATAGAGAAAAAATTAGATTTGATAGTTCTTTGTATCGATTATCATCAAAGTTTATATTTAGCCCACCTACGACTTTGCGACTTTCATCTTTTATAAAAAAAGAAGAGGCTCTCAAAATCTTGCCATTGGAGGAAAGCGCTCTATAATTTGATAGCCATGTTTCCTTGGCGGACTCTTCTCTTTGTAAAATACTTTTCATAGTTGGACTGAGCAGATCTCCACTTTTTCTGCCGCTGATATTTCCGTTAATGATATATAGGATTTGCTTTAGATCATATACTATAATTTCGTAATCAGGTCCCAGTACTGTACCTAAAAAATCAGAAAAATCAATATATTTTTTTATATCCAATTCATTCATAATCGCTCCAAATTCTGATATTTGTATGCTTTCAGCACACAAAAAATTTTATAAAAACAGCTCTAATTTATTATAGCAAAACTTCATGCTCCTAAAATCGGTTTTTAAGCAAAATCACCAAAATGACAAATTTGGGGTCTAGAGATAGATGGAAAAGAAATGAGAAAAAATTCTCAATAAAATTCTCAAATATTATTTGCTGAAAAGACATATAGGAAAACAAAGGCCTTTTTTATACATTTATGCAGAAACCTAGTGTAAAGGCAAAGAAAAATCCCATAAAATTTATCAAATCACTATTTTGTTATTTCTGAAGCTTTGTTTCAAAAGCCGATATTTATACAAAATACACATAAATGCACTAAAATATCACTAAAAATAGCTTTTAATTAAACAATATTGACAAGTGGTTGAAAGGGTGATAAATTATTCTCATAGCAATATGTTTATAATAATATATTTAAATATATAAAATTTGGCTATTAAGCACATGGCGACATGTTGGCTAAAGCAGTATTTCTATCTTGCTTCAATGGATTGTAATACCGTCCGCCAGTCGTTTCTTACGATGACCGGGGTATCAAAATATATTTTTATATATGGAGGTATTAAAATGGAGTACGAGAAAATGTTAGGTGTAGAGGCACCAAAGTCATGGACACACGTAGTGAGAGAAGTTCCTACAGTTACCCAGGAGCAGAGAAGAAAAGCTCTGGAAATGACGCATTACAATGAGTTTGCTTTTCCGGCAGGTCTTTTATACATTGACTGTCTTTCCGATTCAGGTACTACATCCATGACAGACACACAGTGGTCAGCGATGTTCCTTGCAGATGAATCTTACGGAAGAAACAAAGGATATTATGTTCTTTTGGATGCATTTAGAGATGTATGGGAAAGAGGAGACAATCAGAAGAGACTCATCAATTACATCAAAGAAGGTGTAGACAAGGATGATGTTGAAAAAATGATGAATGAAGTGTATCTGGTGGACTATGAGGGCGGATTTATCAATGGCGGTAAGTACCAGCTATCAAGACCTAATACATTTATCGTTCCTCAGGGACGTTGTGCAGAGGCACTTTTGTTTGATGTATTAAAGCCCTTATTTGCAAAGAGATGGCCGGGTAAAGTCTTCACCATTCCATCAAATGCTCACTTTGATACTACAGAAGGTAATATCAAGCAAATGGGCAATGTACCCAGAAACCTTTTCCATAAGGAAATCTTATTTGAGGTGCCAAAGAGCGGAAAATATGAGAAGAATCCTTTTAAGGGAGATATGGACATTGATAAGCTCAACCAGCTTATTGAGGCTGTAGGCGTAGAGAATGTTCCGCTAATTTATTCTACAGTTACCAATAACTCTGTATGCGGACAGGCTGTTTCCATGAAGAATATCAGAGAGGTTTCCAAGATTGCACACAAGTACAATATTCCCTTTGTTATGGACGGTGCAAGATGGGCAGAGAACTGTTACTTCATTAAGATGAATGAAGAGGGCTATGGGGACAAGTCTATCTGTGAAATTGCAAAAGAGATGTTCTCCTACTTTGATGTGGTTTCTGCATCCCTTAAGAAAAATGGACATGCCAATATGGGTGGCGTTTTGGCTTTCCGTGACAAGGGACTTTTCTGGCAGAAGTTCTCAGAGTTCAATGAGGACGGTAGTGTAAAGACAGATATCGGACACCTTTTGAAGGTTCGCCAGATTTCCGCTTATGGAAATGATTCTTATGGCGGAATGTCCGGACATGATATTATGGCGCTTTGCCAGGGTATGTATGAAGAGGCAAGATTTGACTATCAGGATGAAAGAGTAAGACAGTGTCAGTATTTGGCCGACGGTCTTACAGCAAACGGTGTTCCTGTAGTACAACCTGCAGGAGGACACGGAATTTATATTGATGTTGATAAGTTCTTTAACTATAAGAGAGGTCATGAGAGCTTTGCAGGACAGGCACTTTCTCTGGAGATGATTCACCGTTATGGTATTCGTTGTTCAGAGCTAGGGGATTTCTCTATGGAATATGATCTGAAAACTCCTGAGCAGCAGAAGGAAGTATGTAATGTTGTCCGTCTGGCGATTAACAGAAGTCAGTTTAGCAAGCAGCACATGGATTATATTATTGCAGCACTGACACAACTTTATAAAGACAGAGATACAGTTCCAAATCTAAAGATTACCTTTGGCCATACATTACCAATGAGACATTTCCATGCATGGGCAGAGCCATATGCTCCATCTAAGGAAGAAATGTGTGATGAAGGAAATTATGGATATTGGGAAAAATAAAGAAAAATAAATGAGATATCGTAGGATATGCCGGCGATACTCGTAAAAAAATAAAATATCTTGGCGTCCGGTCTTGTAGAGACCGGACTGCTATCCACAAGAGGGACTTACATTTTTATCAAGATGGAGGAAGCTTATGGGTTCAGATAATACCGCTGTAAAGCAGGATGGATTTAACTCACAATTAGGTTTTATTATAGCCTGTGTAGGTTCAGCCGTGGGTATGGGAAACCTGTGGAGATTTCCGGTGCTTGTGTCAGCCTGGGGAGGAATGACCTTTTTGATTCCCTACTTCTTATTTGTTATCTTGATTGGTAGCACAGGAGTGGTGGAAGAAATTGCACTGGGAAGAAGCACGGGGAAAGGTCCTATAGGAGCATTCGGTGCTGCTATGGAACATGCCGGAAAAAGTAGAAAACTTGGTGAGAGTATAGGAATTATACCGACAATAGGTTCTTTGGCTCTCGCCATAGGGTATTCCTGTGTAGTAGGCTGGATTTTTAAATATGTTGTTATGGCCTTTACAGGTCAGCTTTTTGGAATGGGTAGCAACATGGATCTTATTGGCAGCACTTTCGGATCCACAGCGACTGCATTCGGTAACAATGCTTGGATCATTATCGCGCTCGTTGTAAACTTTGCTATCATGGCCTTTGGCGTTGCAGACGGCATAGAAAAGGCAAATAAGTTTATGATGCCGCTACTTTTCGTAATGATGATTGGATTGGCTATTTACATAGGAATTCAACCGGGGGCAGTGAACGGATACAAGTATATCTTTACTGTAAATCCGGAGGGATTAAAGGATGTAAGACTTTGGATATTTGCATTCGGACAGGCGTTTTTCTCCCTTTCTATTGCGGGAAACGGTACGGTTATTTACGGCTCCTATCTGAGTAAGAAAGAGGATATCCCCTTCTCTGCAATGAACATAGCTATATTTGATACCCTTGCGGCACTGCTTGCAGCACTCGTTATTATCCCGGCTATGGCGACATCAGGAGCAGAGCTTAGTGAAGGTGGTCCGGGACTCATGTTTATCTACCTGGTAAATATCATGAATCAGATGCCCGGTGGTATGATTGTAGGAATTATATTCTTTGTATGTGTTACATTTGCAGGACTCAGTTCACTTGTAAATCTGTATGAAGCGCCTGTAGCTACATTGCAGCAGCAGTTTAGACTGAATAGAATACAGTCGGTAGGAATAATCGGTGTACTCGGTGTAGTTGTTGCAGTATTGATACAGGGAATTGTAGGAAGCTGGATGGATGCGGTGTCTATCTATATTTGCCCTATTGGCGCGGTACTTGCTTCAGTAATGTTGTTCTTCATATTTGGAAAACAGTACACAATGGAAGCGGTAAATACAGGTGCAAAGAAGCCTAAAGGAGATACATGGTTTTTCTTGGGTAAGTATGTTTATACAGGACTTGCATTACTTGCACTTATAGCAGGTGCATTTTACGGTGGAATCGGATAATCAAGCTATAATAGAATAGGAATTAAATCTTTCTCGTAACTTATATGTCCCCTCTTTATCGGATTATCGGTAAGGAGGGGACATATCAATTCCTAACGAGTATCGCACACGTAGTGTGCGATATCTCGTTTTAAGGAGTATTAATGATAAAGCGTGGGATATCTCGTTTGGGGAATAGTTCAGACCTGTCTTTTTTAAAATTACGTTTTATGCCTTTCTTTTAATAGCATTTCCCCTACCATTCTACCCGCAGCTCCACCGGATTGCACTGCTTCGGCAATGCTTTGGGAGGGGGCAAGACTTTGTCCTGTCAGGAAAAGTCGGGGGGAGCCTGTTTTCTTCTCTTCTTCTATAAGAACACAAACAGCGGCATTTTCCTCCGGAGTAAATGCTCCCATAGCCAAGACTAAAGCCTTACTAATAAAGAAGCGTTCTCCTTCCTTCGTTTTAGCCTTTAAGAGATAGCGATAAGCAGAAGCTTCGTCTTGGGAATGCATTATCGAAAGAGCTTCCCCTGAAAGAACATAAATTTCCTCTACTTCCACACCCTCTTGATGAGCGACTCCATAATTTTCCAGAAAAAGGGAAAAATGGGACAGAAGCTCTTTAGGCTGAACGGTCTTTGCAAAGAGCCCGCTTATCTCTTCCGTGCTTTTTCCTAAACGCCCTCCAAGGCTTTCTTCTTTTTCCAATAAAAGACTGTTTTCAATCCCAAGATCCGCTGCGGCAGAGATGGCGGCTAAGCCGGAACAGCCGCCTCCCATCACCAGCAAATCAGAAAAAAAAGACTCTTCCGCTTTGGGAAGAGTCAAATTTTCGCAAGTGCGGAAAATCAATTGTGGGCATCCCCCATCATGAATTCAACAACCTTCTTCATGTCCTCCGGCTCATGAACAATCAGTTCCAGCTCTTTAATATAAGCCTTGTCCAACATCTGAGACATCATCAGCATCTGGGAGAGCTTGGACTTCAAGTTAATTCGGTCTCCTTCCGGAGAAACCAACTCTACCTTTCCGTGTAAGTCATTCAATAGCTTAAATAAGCCTTCTACGTTGTTTACGTTTTCGATTTTCATAGAATTCCCTTTCTCTAAGACATGTACTGCGCGTAGTGCGATGAGTTCACCTTAGTATAAAGCGGAGGAAAATGCAAGAAGAAATCTTTTGGAGAAAAGAGGAAATTTCTTTGCTGTTTTCTCCGCTTATTTTCCCGGAAAACATCGTATTTCACAAAAAAGAGAAAGAAAATCATTTTTATGGCAAATTGTAAAAAAATTACTGTGAAAACAGAAAAAAATCGTTAAAATAGAAAGGCGACTGCAAAAACAGAGGGGCAATTGCAAAAAAGAAAGGAAGAAGAATGGGAGACGCTACAAATAAAGACGAGGACTTCTTGGAAAAGCTGGGGCTTTCCAAAGAAGATGTAGACCTTTTGGAACATAAATTAAAAGAGCGGGAGGAAAGAAGGAAGGAAGCGGAAAAAAAGGAAAAGCCCATCACGGTGCTATTTCCCAAGCTGGTTTTGGCTTCCGCATCTCCAAGAAGACAGGAGCTGATTCAGCTTCTGGGACTTAAGGCGGAGATTCATCCCAGCGGAATAGCGGAGGATGTAACGGAGGCGGATCCCAGTCTTTTGGTGCAGAAGCTGGCCTTTCAGAAGGCGGAGGACGTGGCAAAGCAGTATCCGAAGGAATATCTTGTGATTGGGGCGGACACAGTGGTATTTTTCGAGGATCGGATTTTGGGAAAACCGAAAAGTGAGGAGGATGCCTACAGGATGCTTTCCGCCCTTTCCGGAAGAGCCCATCAGGTCTATACCGGGGTCAGCCTTCATTTTCAGGGGAAGAAAATGGGTTTTTACGAAAAGACCGAGGTGCAGTTCGCAAGACTTACGGAGCGGGAAATTTGGGATTATATCGAAAGCAAAGAGCCTATGGATAAGGCGGGAGCTTACGGGATTCAGGGCCGTTTTGCCCCCTTTGTAAAGGGTATTGCAGGGGACTATTACAATGTGATGGGCCTGCCCCTTGCCAGACTCTATCAGGCCTTGAAGTTTTTGGGAGCGGAAGGAGAGGCTGTAGAGCTTCCGAGAGAATAAAAAGAAATGCGTAGCAGTAGAAAGGAACTAGAAAATGAGTAGTGAAAAGCAAAAACGAAGTAAGTTCAGCTCCCGCCTGGGCTTTGTCTTATCCGCCGCAGGCTCTGCGGTGGGCTTGGGAAATATTTGGAGATTCCCTTATTTGGCGGCGAAATACGGAGGGGGAATCTTCCTTTTGGTTTACCTTCTTCTGATGCTTACCTTTGGTTACACCATGATAATTGCGGAAAGTGCCATCGGAAGAATGACCAGAAAGAGCCCCGTGGGAGCCTATGCCCACTTTGGAAAGGACTGGATGTTCAAGGCGGGAGGCTGGATTAATGCCATTATCCCCATCCTGATTGTACCCTATTATTCCGTCATCGGCGGTTGGGTATGCAAATATCTCTTCGGCTATATCCAGGGAGAAACGGAAGCCATGGCCACGGCCGAGTACTTTACGGCATTTATCGGAAATGGGGTAAAGACGGAGTTTTGGTTTTTGATTTTTACCTTGCTGGTACTTTGGGTTATCTTTATGGGTGTGGAAAATGGCATAGAAAAGGTTTCCACCTTTATGATGCCGATTCTGGTGATTCTGGCAATTCTGCTTTCTATTTATGCCATCACCAGAAAGGGCGCATTTGCCGGAGTAAAATACTTCTTAGTTCCCAATATTAAGAACTTTTCCTGGATGACGGTGGTTTCCGCCATGGGACAGATGTTCTACTCTCTCTCCATTGCCATGGGAATCCTGATTACCTTCGGTTCCTATATGAAATCTGACCTTTCTATTGAAGAATCCACCAGCCATGTGGAGGTTTTTGACACGGCCATTGCGGTTTTGGCAGGACTGATGATTATTCCTGCGGTTTTCGCCTTTTCCAACGGAGACCCCTCCGTATTAAAGGCAGGTCCTTCTCTTATGTTTATTACTATGCCGAAAATCTTTGCCAGCATGGGCTTTGGTCGAGTAGTGGGGATTCTCTTTTTTGCCTTAGTTTTCTTTGCGGCACTGACCTCCGCTATCGCTTTGGCGGAAAGTGCGGTTTCCACCTTCCAGGATGAACTGAAGTGGAGTAGAAGAAGATCCACAGTGGTTTTACTGCTGATTATGGTGGCTTTAGGAACCCTCAGTGCTTTAAGCTATGGGCCTTTATCTTTTGTAACCATTTTGAAAAATATGCCCTTCCTGGATTTCTTTGACTTCCTGACCAACTCCGTGATGATGCCCATTGCGGCTATGGCTACCTGTCTTTTGGTGGTCAGAGTAATCGGTGTAGAGGGTATTGCGGCGGAAGTTATGCGAAAGGATGCTCCCTTTAAAAGAAAGGCGGTATTTAATTTCATGATCAAATACCTTTGCCCCTTCTTTGTGGCGATTATTCTGTTCAGTTCCGTAGCCGGTGTACTGGGATGGATTAAGTTCTAAAAGTATCGAAGCAAAGTATTGAAGCAAAGTATCGAAGCAAAGTATCGAACTAAAGTGTCGAACTAAAGTGTCGAAACAAAGCGTCGAAACAAAGCGTCGAAACATGCTCTAAAAGCGTAAAAAATATTCCTTGCAAAGTTTTAGGCAGAGGAGTATTCTTAGTATCGTAAAAATGAATGTTCTTCAGGGCGGGGTGTAAGTCCCCACTGGCGGTAAAGTCCGCGACCTGCGAAAGCAGTTGAACCGGTGAAACTCCGGTACCAACAGTATAGTCTGGATGGAAGAAGACGAGCGTTGTGCTTTCTGCCCTGTACTTTTTGTACAGGGCTTTTTCTATTTTCAAAGGCGTTTTTAAAGAGGATTCCTTTGAAAATACAAAAAAGAAGGAAAATGCCCGGTCCTAAAGCCTTTCGAAAAGAACCACCGGAAGAATGCAGTTTGCAGAAAATGCAAAGAAAGAGAGGACAGCAATGAAAGCAGAAAGTCAGGGAAGAATGGTGAGCAGTGTGAAGAAGAGTAGTGTGGGATTTTTGGCGGTAACAGGAATATTATCCGCTATAGCGTATATTTTGATGTGGATTGAGTTTCCTATTCCTTTTTTAATGCCTCCTTTTATCAAGTTTGATTTTTCGGATTTTCCGGCACTCTTGGCAGCGTTTGCCATGGGACCGATTGCGGGCATAAGCGTGGAACTCATCAAGAATGTATTGCATGCCTTCAGTTCAGGTTCTTTCGGTGTAGGAGAGCTGTCCAATTTTATTTTGGGTGCAAGCT